>JBFGQE010000085.1:0-10240 GCA_041564355.1 Gammaproteobacteria bacterium
GCGCCCGGCGCCCTTGGTCACGACCACGAGGTTGATGATCACGAGGATCGCGAACACCACGAGCACGACCGCGTAGTTGCCGCCTATGACAAAATCGCCGAAGGCCTCGATGACCTTGCCGGCGGCGGCGGTGCCAGTATGCCCTTCGAGCAGCACGACCCGCGTCGACGCGATATTCAGCGCGAGACGCAGCAAGGTCGCGACCAGCAGGATGGTCGGGAACACGGTGAAATCCAACGGCCGCAGGGCGTATACCGACACCAGCAGCACGACCAGGCCGAAGGTGATGTTAAACGTGAACAGCATGTCCAGCGCCATCGGCGGCAGCGGGATCACGACCATCGACAGCATCAGGATCACGATCAGCGGCGCGCCGAGCCCGGTTGGATTGAAGGCCCGTATCTGGGCGCTTAGCGTTTCTCCGGCCATCTAGGCTTCCTCGTCCGTCGGCATGTAGGGATCCGGGCGCGGTGGCTCCTCGGTGCGGTTCTGCCGCGCGATGCGCAGCTGGAAAACGAAGGCGAGCACCTGCGCCACGGCAAAATACAGGTGCGCCGGGATTTCTCGATCGAGTTTGCAATTGGCGTACAGCGCGCGCGCCAGCGGTGGCGCCTCGAAAATCTCGATCTGGTGTTGCTCGGCGATTTCCCTGATTTTCAGCGCTACCAGGTCCCTGCCCATCGCCAGCACCAGCGGCGCGGCCATGCGATCGTGGTCGTATTTCAGCGCAACCGCGTAATGCGTCGGGTTGGTAATAATCACGTCGGCGTCCGGCACCGCCTCCATCATGCGTCGTTGCGCCATTTCCTGTTGCAACTGCCGTACTTTCGACTTGACCTCGGGCTTGCCCTCGGTGTCTTTCAACTCGTCACGCACTTCCTGCAGCGTCATTTTCAGCTTTTGCGCGTGATCCCAGAGCTGAAACGGCACGTCGATCGCGGCGAGCAGAATCAAGGTCGAGGCGACCACCAGGAAACTGAGGCCGATCAGCCAGGCGCCGTTTTGCAACGCGAGCGAGAGCGGTTGCGCGCCGAGGCCGAGAAACTCGTCGGCCTTGCTCCACAGGAACGCCACCGCGACCAGCGAAACCAGCAAAAACTTGGCCATGGCCTTGATCAACTCCATCAGGCCCTTGGCGGAAAAAATGCGTTTCAGTCCGCTGATCGGGTTGATCCGGTCACCCTTGAACGCCATCGCCTGGACACTGAATGACCAGCCGCCAATCGCCAGCGGGGTGAAGATCGCAATCACCGTCATCAGCAGCAGGAACGGTCCGATCCCGCCTAGCGCGGTCCATAAAGCGTTATCGAAGCGCACGAAAATCGCCTCGCGCGCAAACGCATCGACGCGTGACAGGGTGAATCCCTGGTGCATCATTTCGGCAACCTGGCCAATCATGTAGGCGCCCATAAACAGCAGGCCCAGCGCGCCGAACACGGTGATCGTCATGCTATTGAGCTCCTTCGAGCGGGGTACCTGACCCTTCTTCTTCGCGTCACGAAGTTTTTTCGGGGTCGGCTGTTCCGTCTTTTCTTGGCCGTTTTCGCTCTCGTTCGCCATCGTCCGTCCCTCAGGGCGTTACCAACGACTGCGACAACTGCATCGCCTGCAGCATCATCTGGTTGATGCGCGGCAGGAACCCGGGAATCACGAGCATCAGCACGATAAAACCCATGAACATGGTGACCGGAAAGCCGACGGAAAAAATATTCAGCTGCGGCGCGGCACGGGTCATCACACCCATCGACAGCGTGATGACGAGCATCGAAATCAACGCCGGAATCGCAAGCCACAGCGCGCCGATAAACATCTGGCTACCCCACGCAACCAACGCCCAGAAGCTGTCACGGCCGATCCCAGCCGGAGAAATCGGCAGGGTCTCGAAGCTGCTGACGACGAGCTGAATCAACATCAGGTGGCCGCCCAGGGCGAGAAAGATCAGGGTGCCGATGATGATGAACAGCTGCGAGACGACCGGCACGTTGACGCCGTTGGTCGGATCGACCATGGACGCGAAACCGAGTCCCATGCTCATCGCGATCGATTCACCGGCGATCATCAGCGCACCGAACACCAGCTGCAGGGTAAATCCCATCGATAAGCCGATCAGGATTTGTTGCGCCGAGACGAACAGGCCCTCCAGCGACAGCGCCTCGACCCGCGGCATGTCGGGCAACAGCGGCAACACCAGCACGGACAGCGTGAAGGTGATGATAATCTTGACCCGCGTCGGTACCAGCCGCGTGCCGATTACCGGCATCGCCAGCAGCATCGCGCCGATGCGCATCATCGGCCAGATCAACGACCCGACGAACGCAGTGGCCTGTGCAAAACTGAAATCCATCGCCGGTCAGCCGATCAGCCCGGGGATACCGAGGTACAGGCGCCGGGTAAAGCTGAGCAAGAGGTTCAGCATCCACGGACCCGCGATCAGATTCGACAGCAGCAGCACCATCAGCTTTGGGATAAAGCTCAGGGTTTGCTCGTTGATCGAGGTCGCCGCCTGGAACATGCCGATCAGCAGGCCGATCGCGAGCGCCGACAACAGCATTGGCGCGGTGAGCATGGCAATCACGTACAGCGCCTGCTGCGACAGATCGATAATCGTGTCCGGAGTCATGTCACCCCCCGAGCAGGAAACTGGACGCCAGCGTTCCCATGATCAACGCCCAGCCGTCGACCAGCACGAACAGCATCAGCTTGAACGGCAGCGAGATAATCATCGGCGACAGCATCATCATGCCCATCGACATCAATACGCTGGCTACGACCAGGTCGATAATCACGAAGGGGATAAAGATCAGAAACCCGATCTGAAACGCGGTTTTCAGTTCGCTAGTAACAAAGGCCGGCATCAACAGGGTCAGCGGCGTTTGTTCCGGCGATTCGATCTCGGTTACGCCGGCGATATCGGCAAACATGCGAATATCCGTTTCGCGGGTTTGCGCGAGCATGAAAGTCTTGAACGGTTCGGTTGCCATGCGCAGCGCTTCGAGCGCGCTCAGTGAGCCATCCAGGTAAGGCTGCAGCGCGACCTGGTAAACCTGGTCGAATACCGGCGACATCACGAACAGGGTCAGGAACAGCGCGAGGCCGAGGATAATCTGGTTCGATGGCGTCTGTGCAGTGCCGAGCGCCTGGCGCAGAATCGACAGCACGATGATGATGCGAGTGAAGGACGTCATCATCAGCAGGATCGCCGGTAACAGCGTCAGCACCGTCATCAGCGCAAGAATTTCCAGCGTCACGCTGTAAGTCTGGCTGTCACCGTTGCCGCTATCGACCGCGATTGCCGGAATTCCGGCCGATTGCGCCTGCGCCTCCGGAATCAACGTCAACAGCAGTAAAAAGCCCAGGATTTTCATCAGGTTTTGCGCTCGCCCATGATGCGGTTCAGCTTGCGCGCGAAGGATTCACCGACCGGGTGCGTTTCATCGACTTTCAACAGCTGCGACATGGTGTGCAGTTTTTCGATGCGCCCCGGCGTCAGGCCAAGCAGGATCTGTTCCTCGCCGATCTGTAACAAGACGATGCGATCGCGCGTGCCGAGCGGCATGCCGGTAACGATTCGCATCAAACCATTGTTGGTCTGTTGGTTCAGGTTGAATTTTTTCACCAGCCAGGCGAGCGCCAGGATCAGCATCACGACCAGGATCAACCCGCCGGTCAGCTTGAGCAGGTAGGGCGAAGACAAGGGCTCGACAATCGTGCTGGACGGCTCCCCTGACTGCGCCGCCACGCCGCCGCAAAACAGCCCCAATGACAGTAACCAGTAGCGCATCAACGTAGGTTCTTGATCCGGTCCGCCGGGCTGATCACGTCGGTCAGACGAATGCCGAACTTGTCATTGACCACGACGACCTCGCCGTGCGCGACCAGCGTACCGTTGACCAGCACGTCCATCGGTTCACCGGCAAGGCGATCGAGTTCGACGATAGACCCCTGGTTCAGCTGCAACAAGTTGCGGACGCTGAGCTGGGTGCGGCCGATTTCCATCGCCACGGTCACCGGTATATCGAGTATTACGTCCAGCTTGACGTCGCCTGGACTCCCGCTCGAGGTGTCGTTCAATTGCTTTGCTTCGACCTGCTTGAAATCCTCGTTGTCCTGGCCTGCCTGCGCTTCGCGGGTGGCAGCCTCGAGTTCTTCTGCCATTCCGTCCTGTTCTACCGCCTGTTCTGTATCAGTGCTCATACCGCTCTCCTGGAGACTATTCCGGCTGTGCGAAAAGTTGTTTCACGTTGGTGTTTTCCGGATCGTAAATCTTGACAATTTCCTCGACCTTGACCGCGGCGTTTCCCTGGTGCTCGCCGAACTGGCCACGAATGATCGGCATATCCTCGGCCAGCAGCAGCACCTGTTCCGGCAGATCGATCGGAATAATGTCGCCGGCCCTGAAGTTGATCAGCTCTGACACGGGTAACTGTTTCTCGACGAACAGCGCCTGCATGTTGATCCGCGCATGCATCAGCTCTTCCTTGAGCAGGATTGCCCAGCGCTGATCGACTTCACCGTGATCGCTGGTGACCCCGGCGTCGAGCTGGGTGCGAATCGGTTCGAGCATCGAGTAGGGATAAATGAAATGCATATCGCCGCCTCCGCCGTCGAATCCGATGTGAAACTTCGACACCACGATGACCTCGGACGGGCTGACGATGTTCGCCATATCGGGGTTCGATTCGTGGCTGTGGTAGCGGTAGTTGACCTGCAGCACCGGCTCCCAGGCCTTGACCATGTCGGCGAAGCAGAGCTGAACGAATTTTTCCACGACTCGCAGTTCGGTACTGGTAAATTCGCGCTCCGCGTGATTCGCCTGAATACTGCCGTCGCCGCCGAAGAAATGGTCGACCAGCACGAATACCAGTTCCGGGTCGAGCATGACCAGCCCGATACCGCGTAGCGGCTCCATCTTGATCAGGCTCAGGCTGCTCGGCGCGGGCAAGGCCTGCATGTATTCGTTGAACTTGATCGTTTCGATACCATTCAACGTGGTTTCGGGAGTCTTGCGCAACAGGTTGAAAAAGCTCACGCGAAAATAACGCGAGAATCGATCGTTGATCATTTCCAGCGTCGGCATGCGCCCGCGAATAATACGTTCCTGATTATTGAAATCGTAAGGCCTGACTTCGCCGTCGACCGGCGCGGCCCCCGAGTCGGTGTCGATCGCACCCTCGTCGACGCCGCCCAGCAGCGCGTCGACTTCGTCCTGGCTCAGAATATCGTTGCTCAAGTCGCGCCCCTTATTGCATCACGAAACTGGTGAAAAAGACGTTGTCCACTTCGCCGCCCGAGCCGTGTTTATCGATCACCGACTGCACCGTCTTCAACGCGGTCTTCTGCAACTTCTCCTTGCCGTCGGGCGCGCGCAATTCGGCCGAGCTTTGCTGCCCGAACAGGACCACGAGATTGTTACGGATCAGCGGTTTGTGCTTTTCCAGCTCTTTGGCCACATCCTCGTCGAAGGTCAGCACCTGCATCGAAATTTGCAGGAAGCCAACCGGGTCCTCGGGCGCGAGATTGACCGTGAAAGCCGGCTTCAAATCGACATAAGAAGCGCTGCCGCGATCTACCTCGACAGGCTCTTCGACCTTCGCTTCGGCGGTCTCGCCGCTACCCCCGACGATCATCAGCGTGCCCGTGATCGAACCGGCGACCAGCACCAGCGCGCCGACAATGATCAGGATCATTTTCTTTTTGCCACCGCCGGAGGACGCTTCCGCAGCCTCGTCCAGTTGCTTCTCTTCCGCCATTTGTCTTTCCTCGAAAAATCTCGCGATATCCCGCTCAGTTGCAATCCTTGTGCCAAATATATTTATTCAATGAAATCAATAACTTGACCGGGCAGCAATCGAGATAGGCAGTTTTTTGACGGGTCTTCTTCGGCGCAGGGACAATAACCCGTCGCTGCGGTTGTCAGGTTCCCGGGGATGAATGCCGGCGATTCGCCATGCGGCGCCGCAACCCGGCAAAAAAAATGCGGCCCGAAGGCCGCACCAAATGGGGGTAACTACACGAAGGTGTCTACGAGATTGGCGCCGTCCGAAGAGGAAACGAGCCCTGCGGCAGGCGTCGTTGCGTCAGCGAATTCTTCGCCGTCATCGGTCGCTTCGGCAGCGTTCTCGGGCAGCGTCGACGCCCGCGCCTGCTGCTGGTCCTGGCGATGCGATACGTCGACGCTGACATTCTGGAAACCGCTTTCCTGCAGGAAATCACGCAACCGCACGGCGCTTGCTTCGACCAGATCGCGGGTCTGCAGGTGCTGGGTCTGGATCGAAATCGTGGTGCCCTCGTCCGCCACGCGAATCTGCACGTCGAGTTTTCCGAGCAGCGGCGGATCGAGACGGATGGTCGCGCTGTTTTGCTTGTGATTCACCATCCAGGAGACCCGGTCACCGAGCCCCTGGCCCAATTCCAACGGATCGCTGGCACGCGCGAGACCGAGAGTTTCCAAATGCGGCGGGAGCGGATTGCCCTGCGCGACCGGCGCCGGCTGGTTCACGCCCGGGCCCGCGATCGATGCCGCCATGGGCTGAGCCGCGCCGGCGTTTGCGGCCACGGCCGGATCGCCGCTGCGCAGCGTCGGCAAATCGTTAATAACCGACTCGGCAAGCGGGCTTTGCGCGCCGGGTTGCGCGGCCGCCGGGCCCACCGGATTTCTCGGCGCCGCGTTATCGGCGAAATCATAGGCATATGCCGTTGCGGGCGTCTGCTGCGGCGTGATCGCGACCCGATCCAGGAACATGGCGGGCGAACCTAGCGTTTGCAAGCCCGGCGGCGATACCGGCTTCGACAGCGCCCGGGCGCTCGCGCGCTCGGCTTCCTGCGCGAGCGCGACATCGTCTCGCCGGGTCGCGGAAATTTCCACGCTCCTGGTGGCCAACCTGTTGTCTAATGCGTCAAGGTCGGTCGCTTTACCGTCGGGGGCCGGCATGATCGTCGCGCTGGAATCAGGCGCTGCGCGAAGACCGGCGGAGCCGGCCGCAGGCGACGCGGCGAGGGTCTTCGCGGGTGCGATGCGCGGATCCATGGTCAGCTGGCCTGCCGGATCGGCCCGATCTCTACCGGGTAACCCGGCGCGCACCGACGGCGTTGCAGGCGGGCCCTGCATCGATAGGTCAGGCTTTAGCGGCAGCGAAGCGCCGGATTCTGCCGACGCGGGGATAATCGCGCCGGGCGGCGTTGCCAATAATCCCCGGATCGACTCGGCGACCGGTTTCAGATCAGCGCGATTTTCCGCTGCGGGCGGCAAGCTGCTTCCGCTGGCTGGCAATATTTCGCCCGTGTTCGGACTGCCGGCACCTGCTGCGTTAATCGCTGCCCGCAAAACGGCCCGGTCCGGACGCAGATTCGCCGCCACCTCGGCAGAGGGCGAGTTTACCGGCTCGCCATCCAGCCTGTGTCCGACACGGATCAATCCCTGGTCCGCCGGGACCGTTTCAACGGCGTTACCCGGGTTCCGCGGATGGCCTTTGACGACCGTATCATCAACGACTAATAGTTCATTGAAATCAATAACTTGCTGATCTTTTCCCGGGACTTCGTCAAGCTTCCGCTGGAGCATGGCGGGAAACTCCCGGACGGCGGAATCGTCGACTCCGGGCAGTTCGCGCAGTCCAGGGCTTAGCGATTGAATCTCGGCGAGCATTATCTTCATCAAGTCATCCAGTGTTGCGATTGGTTGTACGGTATCCGTACCCTGTCGAATTACCGGATGCATCTTGCGTGCCAATTATGCAGAAGGATCCTGGCGCCCGGGATTATTGCGCAGCGCGAACTCGTCCTGCACTTTCTGCTCCTTGCGATCGAGTTCCACGGACTCCTGGCGTTCCAGCTTGTCGACCACCTTGTGCATCATCTTGGATTCCATGCGCGAGGCATGCCAGGCCTGCCGCTTTCGCTCGAGTTCCGCGGCACAGCGCTCGACCACTTCCTGCTGACCCGTAATCGTGGTCTCGAGTTGCTGCAGGAAGCGATTGAATTCCTGCAGCTGCAGCGGCGAAAACAGCTCGGGCTCGGGTTTCTTGCGTTGCAGGTATTCATGCTTGTAATCATGCAGGCGCTGCAGCAGTGCCAGTGCAGTGTCCAGTTCGCCCTGGCACACGGCGACCTCACGCAAGGCGCGCTGTTCTTTCTTGTCGGTATGCTCGACAACGGGCTGCAGGCGCTTGGTGCGAGTCATTTAGGGCACCAGTGCCTGTTGCGCGGCGACCGGGTCGGGGCGCGCTTCGGCCGCTGGCTCGGGTTCCGCCTGGTTGGCGAGATCAATCAATTCGGCCAGCTGTCGTTGACTTGACGAGTGGTCCAGGGATTCATTCATATCCTGGGCGATAAATTCGATCATCTGCGGGTGCATGCGAATCGCGCGATCGATCTCGGCGTCGGACCCGCGCCGGTAGGCGCCAACGCTGATCAGGTCGCGGTTATGCTGATAAGTCCCGTAGATTCGCTTGAATTGCTGGATCAGCCCCAGCTGCTGCGGCGAAGCGATCTGCGGCGCGAGCCGGCTGATCGACGTTTCGATATCGATCGCCGGGTAAAGCCCGGTGTCGGCGAGTTGCCGCGATAGTACGATATGTCCGTCGAGAATGGCGCGGGCCGCGTCGGCAATCGGGTCAGCGTGATCGTCGCCTTCGACCAGCACCGTGTAAAACGCGGTAATCGAACCGACATGGCGCGCACCGTTGCCGGCGCGTTCGACCAGCTGCGGCAGGCGCGCGAACACCGAGGGTGGGTAACCCTTGGTTGCCGGAGGCTCGCCGATCGCGAGCGCGATCTCGCGCTGCGCCTGGGCGAAGCGGGTCAGCGAGTCCATCAGCAGCAACACGTTCTTGCCCTGGTCGCGAAAATGTTCGGCGATGCTGGTGGCCTGCATCGCGCCGTGAATCCGCATCAGCGGTGACGAATCGGCCGGCGCGGCTACCACGACCGCCTTGCGCATGCCCTGCTCGGCAAGAATCTCCTGCACGAATTCCTTGACTTCTCGGCCCCGCTCGCCAATCAGCCCGACGACGACAATATCGGCTTCGGTATAGCGCGTCATCATGCCGAGCAACACCGACTTGCCGACCCCGCTGCCGGCAAACAAACCCATGCGCTGACCGCGACCGATCGGGCACAGCGCGTTGATTGCGCGCACGCCGACATCCAGCGTTTCGCGTATCGGCGTGCGGCTGAGCGGATTGATCTCCTTACCCTGCAGCGGCACTTTATGCCGGGCACGCAGCGGGCCACGCTCGTCCAGCGGGCGCCCCCGACCGTCGATCACGCGCCCCAGCAACTCCGGCCCTACGCTGACATCCGAGCCCTGCGGGGTCGGTATCACGCGTGCATTCGGCACCAGTCCGCGTACCTCGGAAGTCGGCATCAGGTACAAACGGTCGCCGGCGAAACCGACCACCTCGGTTTCCACTCTTTCACCCGCCGCGTTAATCACGTCGCAACGGGCGCCGATCGGCGCCTGGCAACCCACGGCTTCAAGCGTCAGGCCGACCATCCGCGTGAGCACGCCTTCGACTACCGGGCGCGCGTGCCGCTTTGCTTCACTGCCGACGCGCGCGAGCGCAGTCATCCAGTCCAGCCGGGCTTTTTCGATCATGGGGTCGTTCATTCGTCCTGGCTCCGCTCGCCGCCGAGCACCGATGCGGCCAGTGCCGAGAGGCGGTTCTCCAGCGTCGCGTTGATAGCCGACGGCGGCGCCTTGATCTCGCAACCGCCACGCGTGACCATCGGATCTTCAACCAGCTTCCAGCCGTGCTCATCGTCATGCGACTCGAGCGACAGCGCGTCCCGCACCAGCTGCGCGTCGTCGGGGTGCAGCAGGATCGTGATATTGCGTGCGTTACCCGGCAGCAGTTTTACCGAGTCGCGGATCAGCCCGATGATCTCGCCAGGCTCCAGTTTCAGCTCGCGGCGAACCAGCTGTTGCGCCAGGGTCACCGCGAGTTGCGTCAGCTGGTGCTCGATATCCTCGTTGAGGACCTGCAAGGGATGCTGCATGAAGTCGAGCAAGGAGAGCAGGCGGCGCTGCAGCGCCTCGACTTCCTCGCGCGCGCGCTGCAGGCCTTCCCGGTAACCCTCTTCCGCGGCCTGCTCGCGCCATTGGTCGATATCGGACGCGGTTGGAATCGACGGATCGGTTTCTTCGCGATAACGCACGACGCGGCTGGGGTCGGCCTGCATCACCGGCGCCTGCCACTTTTCGATCTCGCTGTCACCCATCATCTCGGGCCGGCTGGCATAC
>JBFGQE010000086.1:0-10215 GCA_041564355.1 Gammaproteobacteria bacterium
ATTGTCCGATTGGCACGGTGCGATCCCGGATTTTTCGCGCCAGAGATGCAATTGATAAGGAACTTAGACCGCTATTGGAGTGACTAAGTAGCAGTTTTCTATAACCTTAAAATTTGACTGGTTTATTGCGAGACTTGAAGCATGACAGATTCTGAACAGAAACTAGCGTATTTGCTGGATGATCGGCCGGGGAAAGATATCGCGGCGGCGATCGACGACTCGGTAGCCGATGTGAATCTGCAGTACCGCCTGAGGCGTTACCGCATGATCGGCGAAGTGATGCGCAACGAACTGCCGCCGGCGATCGATACCAACTTCCATGCGTCGGTGATGGCGCGTGTGCGTGACCAGGCGCGGGCCGAAGCCGACCCGGCAAAACCGACCCGTGCTCCCGGCTCGCGTTGGGTCTGGGCGAGATTCAAACCGGTTGCCGGCCTGGCCGTAGCGGCCAGTGTCGCAGTGGTTACCGTGGCGCTGTGGCAACCGCTGCAACCGCAGACTGGTGGCGATCTGGTGGCAAGCGGGCAGGATACGATTCAGCAACTCGCCGGGCAACCGCTACAGGGCTCCGCGGTGCCGGTCTCGACCAGTATCCAGCCGCTGGGTCTGCGCTGGAAGGTCGAGCAGGAGGCACCGGGACTGCAGCAAAAGCTGAATGCCTATCTGGTCAACCATACCGAGTATTCGAATTCGGTACAGGGATTGATTCCCCAGGCCCGGGTCGCAGGCTTCGATGCGCGGCAATAGACCATCCAGAGCGATGAAAAGCCTGCCCCGGTCGCTGCTGCCGCTGCTGCTGACCGCTCTGGTCAGCGCCCCGGTGCTGGCCGATCCGGCGATGGAGTGGGTGCAAAAAATGTCCGACGCGATGCGCAATCTGAACTATCGCGGCAATTTCGTTTACCTGCACGAAAACCAGCTCGAGACCATGCAAATTGCACATCTGCGCGATGCAAACGGCGAGAAAGAACGCCTGATCTCGCTTAACGGAGAGGCACGGGAAGTAATCCGCGACAACCAGAACCTGACCTGTATCTGGCCGTCGAGCCGTAAAGTTGTCGTCGATTCGGCCCGCAAGAACAGTTTCTCGCCGATATTCATTCCGGAAGATATCAAACGTCTCGAAAAATTTTACCGAATGAAATTGATTGGACGGGATCGAATCGCGAACATGGATACGGTCGTGGTGCATATCGATCCGAAAGACGAGTATCGTTACGGCTTCAAATTCTGGATCAACGAACAAAACCACCTGATGATGAAGTCGAGCCTGATCAGCGAAACCGGCCGCGAAATCGAGCAGGTCATGTTCACCAGTCTCGAGGTATTCGAGGATGGCAAGCAGCTCGAGATCGACTGGATGCCGAAAATCGACGATAGCTACACGATGGTGCGCTACCACCGCGGCGACGCCAGCGGTTCGCAGGCCGTGCCTGGCGCCTGGCAGTTGACCGGCACCCCGGGCGGCTTCTGGCGCGAATCGATCCTCAGTCGCCGAGTTCAGGGCAGTGATGAGACCGTGCAGCAAATGGTTTATACCGACGGGCTGGCGTCGCTTTCGGTGTTCATCGAGCGTCAGAGCAGCAGCACGCACCAGGGGGGGACGTCAATGGGCGCGGTCAACGCGTTTATCCGCATCCTCAACGATCACTCGGTAACCGCGATCGGCGAGGTACCGGCGATTACCGTTAAACAGGTCGCCGAATCGGTATCCTACCTCGGCGACTAAATCGCCGCGCCGACTACTTTCAACAACGGTTTAATCCTATAATTCGAGCATGATTACCGAGCAGGCAATCGTTACCCGCTGTGAAGGACGACAGGTCGAGGTTGAACTCGTGCGCGAAACCGCCTGTGGCGGCTGCGAACTGAACCGCAGCTGCGGCACCGGCGCGCTGGGGCGTCTGCTCGGGCATCGCCGTAAACCGCTGACTCTGGAAAGCGAACGTGCCCTGCGACCGGGCGATCGCGTGACGCTGAGCCTTTCGGAACGCGCACTGGTCAAGGCCAGCCTGCTGGTTTACGGCTTGCCGCTGTGCGCGATGCTGTGCGCCGGGTTGCTCGCCTATACGCTGGCGCCCGCAGCGGAATGGATCGTCGCGCTCGCCAGTGCACTCGGTTTTGCGCTCGGGCTGTACGCTGCAAGCCGCTGGTCCGCGACGCTATCTGGAGATAGCCTGACGCCTCGCATTATTGCCGTCGAATTGAACCCGCAAACCTTATCGGGGTCTTAACCATGTATTTGCAAACACCCGGAAGTATCCACTTATGAATCCAGTTACCCGATCGTTTCAGGCATTGCTCCTGATTCTTGCATTCGGCCTGTCGGCAACCGGCCAGGCTGCGCTCCCCGATTTCACCTCGATCGTCGAAGAGGCGAAGAATTCGGTGGTCAATATCAGCACCAAGACGCGCGCAAAGCGCTCCGGCTCCCGGGATTTCAAGATTCCCGAAATGCCCGAGGGCACCCCGTTTGGTGAATTATTCGAAAAGTTTTTCGATCCGGAGGAACTCGAGCGGCGCGGTCGCCAGGCCCAGTCTCTGGGCTCGGGCTTTATCATTTCCGAAGACGGTTACATCCTGACCAATCACCATGTGGTAACCGGCGCGGACGAAGTCATCGTGCGCATGGCTAATCGCAAGGAATACGTGGCCCGGTTGATCGGCTCCGACGAGGCTTCCGACGTGGCCGTACTGAAGGTCGACGCGGAAAACCTGCCGGTACTCGAGTTCGGCGATTCGGACGATTTAAAGGTCGGTGAATGGGTGCTCGCAATCGGTTCTCCGTTCGGCTTCGACCATACGGTGACTGCCGGCATCGTCAGCGCCAAGGGCCGCAGTCTCCCGAGCGATAACTACGTGCCGTTTATCCAGACCGACGTCGCGATCAACCCGGGCAATTCGGGCGGACCCCTGTTCAACCTCGAAGGCGAAGTTGTCGGCGTCAACTCGCAGATATACAGCCGAACCGGCGGTTTCATGGGCTTGTCATTCGCGATTCCGATCGAGATGGCGGTCGACGTTGCCAGCCAGATCAAGGAAACCGGCACGGTTTCGCGCGGATGGCTTGGCGTTCTGATTCAGGAAGTTACGCGCGAGCTGGCCGAATCCTTCGGCATGCAAAACCCGCACGGCGCGCTGGTGGCGAAAGTGCTGGACGACAGCCCGGCGGCCGAGGCGGGACTCGAGGTCGGCGACGTGATCGTCGAGTTCAACGGCAAGAAGGTCCTGCGCTCGAGCGCGTTGCCACCGCTCGTGGGCCGGGCCAAGGTCGGCAAGTCGGCCGAGGTGATCGTAATCCGCGAGCGCAAGCGGCAAAAGATCGGGGTGAAGATTGCGCAGTTACCCGGATCGATTACCCAGGCTGCCTACACGCCGGAAGCAGAGGAAGAGTCGCATCATTCCGCGCTCGGCATGAAGGTCGAGGAACTCGACGATGCGGCGCGCAAGCGTCTGAAGATCAGTTCAGGCGTGCGCGTCACCGAGGTCGACGATTTCGGTCCTGCCGGCGAGGCCGGAATCGTCAAGGGCGACGTGATTACAATGATCGACAACCGTGACGTGGAATCGGTAGACGATTTCGACGATATCGCGAGCGATCTGCAATCCGGAAAATCCGTTGCATTACTGGTGCAGCGCCGCTCGGGGCCGGTATTCCTCGCCATTCGCCCCGAGGATTCATAGACGGGCCCTCGGGCTTGGAGCTGATTCTCTATTATCGTGAGCAGTGCCATCTTTGCGATGCGATGCGCAAGGCAATGGTGGCCTTCTCACGGCGTGAAGCGCCGCTCGAATGGCGCGAGATCGATATCGATCGGGATATCGAGCTAATCCGTCGTTACGATACCCGGGTGCCGGTGCTGTGCCGCGGCGAGCAGGAGATCTGCCACTTTTTTTTCGATGAAACGGCATTGCGGGCCGCGCTGGCTTTAGCGTAAACTCCTCGGGTTTTATACCTCGAACCGGCCCGGGCGCCGGCTCTCCGCTGTTCACATTCACCAGACCGGGAAACAACCATTAATGGGCATGGAGTTAATACGCAATTTTTCGATTATTGCCCATATCGATCACGGTAAATCGACCCTGGCCGACCGCTTTATCCAGCTTTGCGGCGGCTTGAGCGAACGCGAGATGGGCGCCCAGGTACTCGACTCGATGGACCTCGAGCGCGAACGCGGCATTACGATCAAGGCGCAAAGCGTTTCACTTACCTATCGCGCGCGTGACCACAGGAACTACACTCTGAATTTTATCGACACGCCGGGCCATGTCGACTTTTCCTACGAGGTATCGCGTTCGCTGGCGGCCTGCGAGGGTGCATTGCTGATTGTCGACGCGTCGCAGGGCGTCGAGGCGCAGAGCGTGGCCAACTGCTATACCGCGATCGATCTCGATCTCGAGGTCATTCCGGTGTTGAACAAGATCGATCTGCCGGCCGCGGATCCCGAGCGGGTCAAGAAAGAGATCGAGGAGATCATCGGGCTGGATGCATCCGATGCGCTCGAGGTCAGTGCCAAGACCGGCATCGGCATCGAGGACTTGCTGGAACAGATTATCGAGAAAATCCCGCCGCCAGGCGGCTCGGTCGGAAACCGGACCCAGGCGCTGATCATCGATTCGTGGTTCGATAGCTACGTCGGCGTGATTACGCTGGTGCGCGTGGTCGAGGGCGCGATACGGCCACGACAGAAAATCATGATGATGTCGACCGGTCGCGAATTCGTGGTCGAGAAGCTTGGCGTTTTTACGCCGAAACGACGCGATGGCGAGGTGCTCGAGGCGGGGCACGTCGGCTACGTTATTGCCGGTATCAAGGATATCGAATCGGCCCCTGTGGGCGACACGATTACGCTGGCGCAAAACCCGGCCGAGCAGCCTCTGCCAGATTTCAAACAGGTGCAGCCGCGCGTCTTTGCCGGCCTGTTCCCGGTGAGTGCGGACGACTACGAAGATTGTCGCGAGGCCCTGCGCAAACTGAAACTCAACGACGCGGCGCTGATGTTCGAACCCGAAACCTCCCAGGCGCTGGGATTCGGATTTCGTTGCGGATTTCTCGGCATGCTGCATATGGAGATCGTGCAGGAACGGCTCGAACGCGAGTACGATCTGAACCTGATCACGACCGCGCCGACCGTGGTATACCAGGTCGAGACCACGGCCGGTGATCTGGTCGAGATTCACAATCCGGCCGATTTGCCGCCGGTCAACAAGATCAACGAGATTCGCGAGCCGATTATCCGCGCCAATATCCTGCTGCCCGAGGAATACATTGGCGCGGTTATTTCCCTGTGCATCGAGAAGCGGGGTGTGCAAAAAGACATGCAGTTTCTCGGCAATCAGGTATCGCTGGTGTTCGAACTGCCGTTGTCGGAGGTCGTGCTGGATTTCTTCGATCGCCTGAAATCGGTGAGTCGCGGCTACGCCTCGTTCGATTACGAATTCCTGCGCTTCGAGTCTTCCAGCCTGGTCAAGCTCGACGTGCTGATCAACGGCGAAAAAGTCGACGCGCTGTCATTAATCGTGCACCGTAGTAACGCCGACTATCGTGGGCGTGAACTGGCGTCGAAGATGAAGGAACTGATTCCGCGGCAAATGTTCGATGTCGCGATCCAGGCTGCAATCGGTTCCAACGTAATCGCGCGCACCAACGTCAAGGCCCTGCGCAAGAATGTGACCGCCAAATGTTATGGCGGCGACGTGACGCGCAAGCGAAAATTGCTTGAAAAGCAAAAAGCCGGTAAAAAGCGCATGAAGCAGGTAGGCAGCGTTGAAATTCCGCAGGATGCGTTTCTCGCAGTATTAAAGGTGGACAGTTGAACATGGACCCGAGGCGTCGTTGATGATGCATTTTGATTTCGAGCTATTACTTTTGATCCTGACTCTGGTCACCGGAGTGATCTGGCTCGCCGATATCCTGCTGTTCGCGCGCCTGCGGCAGCAACCGTCACCCAGTAAAACGCCCTCCGAGCCGGTGATCATCGAGTACTCGCGCGCGTTTTTTCCGGTTTTGCTCGCCGTACTCGTGTTGCGCGCCTTCCTCTTCGAGCCTTTCCGAATTCCCTCGGGGTCGATGATGCCGACCCTGCTGGTCGGAGACTTCATACTGGTCAACAAGTTCGCCTACGGTCTGCGCGCCCCGGTCTGGCACCATCGAATTACCGACGGTGACCGGCCCGAGCGCGGCGACGTAATCGTGTTCCGTTTTCCCAACGACGAGTCGCAGGATTACATCAAGCGGGTAATCGGTTTGCCGGGCGATCACATTAGTTACTATAATCGTCGTTTATCGGTAAACGGCAAGGCCCTGAAGATCGATACCGACCGGATATACGAGGGTCTGGGTGATGCCAACGGGATGTACAACGCAAGCGGTTGCGACCGTGCCAATGCGCAATGCCAGGTATATGTTGAACATATCGATGAAGTTAGCTATACGGTAATGACCAACCCGAGCAGTACCTACAGTGTGAACGGTGAAATTTTCGTGCCCGAAGGCCACTATTTCGTGATGGGCGATAATCGTGATCACAGTAACGACAGCCGCCTGTGGGGCTTCGTTCCCGAAAAGAACCTGGTTGGCAAGGCGACATGGGTCTGGTTGCACTGGGATTTCCGCAACAACGGGACCGGTTTCGATCCATCCAGAATAGGCATGAAAATCTCTGACTGAGGCATAACGATGAAAAGACTGACCCATACCAGGCACCAGCAAAAAGGCCTGTCGACCGTCGGATGGATAGCCGTCATCGGAATTTTCCTGTTATTGGTTACGACCTTTTTCAAGGTCTTCCCGATGTATTACGAAAACTTCAAGGTCAAGGCCGCCATGGAAGCCCTGGCTCAGGATACCTCGGTCGATGCGAAATCCAAGCGTGCTATCTGGGACTCTCTGGCCAAGCGCTTATTCATCGATGAAGTCAGGTCGATCAAGAGAGAAAACGTGGCCATAACGCGCAAGGATGGCAAGACCACGGTGACCGTGACTTACGAAACCCGCGATACCTATATCGGCAATCTGTTTATTGGTGGGCGTTTCGTCGAAACGGTAGTGATCGATCGGTGACCCCGGAAGAGTTTTTCGCACTTACCGGCTATCAATTCGAGCAAGAGGAGTTACTGGAGCAGGCCTTAACCCATCGCAGCTACTCGCAAAGCAGCAACAATGAACGACTCGAGTTTCTCGGTGACAGTATCCTCAACCTGAGCATATCGATCCATATCTATGCGCATTATCCCGAAGCCAGCGAAGGGGAGTTGACCCGCATTCGAGCGGCTCTAGTGAGGCAGGCGACGCTTGCGCAAATTGCCCGCGGCATCAGACTCGGCGAGCACATTCGCCTCGGTGGCGGTGACCTGAAAAGCGGTAGCCATCGCCGCGCGTCCATCCTCTCCGACGCCATGGAGGCATTGATTGGTGCCGTTTACCTGGATAGTGATTTCAGCCACGCACAGCGCGTCGTGCTGGGCCTGTACCAGCAGACCCTGCTGGATCTCGGCGACGTGGAATCCCTCAAGGATCCGAAAACCAGGCTGCAGGAGTACCTGCAGGGACGTCAAATGACGTTGCCGGACTACCTGGTCGAAACCGCGACGGGCAAGTCGCATGAGCAGATTTTCACGGTCAGCTGTAAACTGACCGGGCTCGATATCGAGACCCGGGGTCGGGGGTCGAGCCGCAAGAAGGCCGAGCAGCAGGCGGCACAGAAAATGCTCGAGGCGTTGAAGCTGTGAGCAGCGAGTTCCGTTGCGGATACGTGGCCCTGGTCGGCAAACCGAATACCGGAAAATCGACCTTGATGAATGCGCTGGTCGGGGAGAAACTCAGCATTACCGCGCATCGACCGCAAACCACGCGCCACCAGATTCTGGGTATTCGAACCACCGCCGAATACCAGTGCATCTTTGTCGATACCCCGGGAATTCACGACGGCCGTAAAAAAGCGATTCATCGTTACATGAATCGCGCCGCCACCAGCGTGCTTGACGACGCCGACCTGGTTTGCGTGCTGCTGGACGTGCGTCATTTCAACCAGGACGACGAGTCAATCCTGCGGCGGGTGTCCACTCGGACAAACCTGTTGCTGGTACTGAACAAGGTCGATCTACTCGAGCGCGATGCCTGCCTGCCGGTCATGCAACGCATTGCCGGTTTATTGCCGGACGTCGATATCGTGCCGGTCTCGGCGCTGCAAGGCGACAACCTCGACCGCCTGATGCAGCTGATCGCTGCCCGCCTGCCGATCGGCGTACCCCAGTTTCCTGCTGATCAGCTCACGGACAAGTCGATGCGTTTTATCGCCGCTGAAATCGTGCGCGAAAAGTTGTTTCGCGTGCTCACCCAGGAACTGCCTTACTCGATCACGGTCAGCGTGGATCACTACGTCGAGGAGAGCGAAATGACGCGTATATCGGCAACGATCTGGGTCGAGCGCAAATCGCAAAAGGCGATCGTGATCGGCAAGGGTGGCCAGTTGTTGAAAAAAACCGGAACCCTGGCGCGCAGCGATCTGGAGCATCTACTCGAAAAACAGGTGTATTTGCAACTCTGGGTCAAGGTTCGCGAAGACTGGGCCGACGACGAGCAGTCGCTGGCGGCCTTTGGATATTCCGATGCAGACCCGGGTCACTGATCAGCCGGGTTTCATTCTGCGGCGGCGCGAGTGGCAGAACACCAGCCTGCTGCTCGACCTGTTTACTCGCGACTATGGCTGCATCCGTGTGCTGGCGCGCGGCGCCCGGCGTAATCCTGCGCGCGCGCAGTATCAGCCGTTCGTTGCGCTTTCACTGAGCTGGACTGGTCGCCACGAGTTGAAAACGCTGACCGGAGCCGAGGGCCAGGCGCTTGCGGTAGACGAGCATAATTACCTGTCCCTGCTTTACGTCAATGAGCTGATCGGCGCTTTCCTGCCGCCGCAGGAAACCAATCGCGAGGTTTTCGACGCATACCTCGATCTGCTCTATTGCGCGGCGCTGCGCATCGACGAAGCCGAGCTGCGACGCTTCGAACTTCGCCTGCTGCGCATCCTCGGCGTGTTTCCGGACCTGAACCTTGACGCGGAAAGCGGCACCCCGATCAGGCCGGAAGCGCATTATCAATTCCTGATCAATAGCGGATTCGTCGTTTGCCCGACGAGCGCGGGGAATTCGGTTAAAGGCCAGGTGATCCTCGACTGGCAGGCCGGGTGCTACGCGGATTCCGCGGTCCTGCGGCTGGCTAAATCCGTGTTGCGCAGCACGATCGACTTTAACTTGCATGGAAAAGCGCTAAAATCGCGCGATGTGTACGCCGAGATCCTGAAACGAAAATGATTAATCCGATCACGCTTGGAGTGAATATCGATCACGTCGCAACCCTGCGCCAGGCGCGCGGCACGCGTTACCCGGATCCGGTTTACGCCGCGCAGCTCGCCGAGTATGCCGGCGCCGACTCGATCACCTTCCATCTGCGCGAGGACCGCCGCCATATCCAGGAGCGCGATGCCCACCTGCTCAAGCAAGTGGTCAATACGAAGCTCAACCTGGAAATGGCGGTCACCCGCGAGATGCTCGACTTCGGCTGTGAATTCAAGGCTGAAGACGTCTGCCTGGTCCCGGAAAAGCGCGAGGAGCTGACCACGGAAGGGGGACTGGACGTCATCGGCCAGCTCGATGCGATGCGCGACGCCTGTAGCCGGCTGGCCGAGGCGGGCAGCCGCGTGTCGCCGTTCATCGATGCCAATCGCGAGCAGATCGACGCGGTCGTGGAATGCGGCGCAGCCTGTATCGAAATCCATACCGGACATTACGCGGACGCGCATGGCGACGAACAGCTGCGCCTGCTCGAAGCCATCAACGACGCGGTGGCTTACGCCCACGGCAAGGGTTTGCAGGTCAACGCGGGGCATGGACTGAATCGGCACAACGTGGGTCCGATCGCGGCCAATCCCCTGATTACCGAGTTGAACATCGGGCACGCACTAATAGCCGACGCGCTATTCCTCGGGCTCGCCGCGGCGGTCCGGGAGATCAAGCGCCTGATGCTCGAGGCCAGGGCAAGCGCCTCATGATCGCCGGTATCGGCGTCGATATAGCCGAAACCGCGCGCGTCGCGCGTCTCGCCGACGAATTCGGCGAGCGTTTTGCGCGGCGCATTCTGACCGACGATGAACTCGTCGAGTTCCGACGGCGCAAGTTTGCGCACAGTTTTCTCGCTACCCGTTTTGCCGCCAAAGAGGC
>JBFGQE010000087.1:0-10033 GCA_041564355.1 Gammaproteobacteria bacterium
CAAGCGCCGGGTCGCACAGGGTTCCGGCACGCAAATCCAGGACGTCAATCGATTGCTGAAACAGCACAAGCAAATGCAACGCATGATGAAAAAAATGGGCAGCAAGGGCGGTATGGCCAACATGATGCGAGGCATGAAAGGTCGTCTGCCGCCCGGATTTCCGATGTAAGCCGGAAAACACCTTAAAAAACAAGTAAAAAACCTCTTACGCGGTCTTCACAGGCGGCTTAATTTCGGTACAATACGCGGTCTTCTGACCCCAGGGTCAGCGGGTGGCTGCTGTCCGGAACCCGGATTCAAAGCCCGGAGAGCGGGCGAGCCGATTAATATTGGGAGTTTTTGCATGGTTTCTATTCGACTGGCCCGCGGGGGCTCGAAAAAACGCGCGTTTTACCACGTGGTGGTAAGCGACAGCCGCCGTGCGCGTGACGGGCGTTACATCGAACGTGTCGGCTTTTTCAATCCGCAGGCACGTGGCCAGGAGGAAGAACTGCGCCTCGACGATGCGCGTATCGACTACTGGATTTCGCAGGGCGCGCAGCCCAGCGAGCGCGTCGCCAACCTGATTAAGGGAGCACGCAAGGCTGCGGGATAAGCGCAATGGACCAACGCGAAGATGATCTGATTTGTGTTGGACATATTTTAGGTGCGCAGGGAGTCAAGGGCTGGGTCAGGGTTTTCTCCCGCACCAGTCCGCGCGAGAACATAGTGAATTACAGCCCGTGGTTGCTCGAACGCGACGGCGGACTACAGGAAAAATCGGTTACGGGTCGGTTGCAGGGGCGTCACGTGCTGGCGCGTTTCGACGGTGTCGTGGACCGAACCGAAGCCGAGGCGTTAACCGGGTGCCGACTGTTTATCAGTTCGCAACAATTGCCCAGGCTCGAAGCGGGTGAATATTACTGGTCCGACCTGATTGGAATGCAGGTGGAAACCCTGCAGGCTGAACCGCTGGGCGTGGTCGATTCGATGATGGAAACCGGGGCCGACGACGTGATGGTGCTGAAAGGCGAACGCGAGCGCCTGATCCCGTTCGTGATGCCGGAGATCGTGACCGAAGTCGACCTGGCCAATCGGCGTCTGGTGGTAGACTGGTCACCCGAGTACTGAGATGCGTTTCGACGTCATCACGCTGTTTCCGGAACTGGTGGAACAGGTAATCGGGTGCGGTGTCGTCGGACGGGCCGCGGAGCAGCAGTTAATCGAGCTGCATTGCTGGAACCCGCGAGATTACACCGAGGATCGTCATCGCACGGTCGATGATCGGCCCTACGGCGGCGGCCCGGGAATGCTGATGAAGGTCGAACCGCTGCAGCGCGCGATAGCCGCCGTGCGCGAGTCTAGTCCCGAGGCGAAGCTGATCTATCTCAGCCCGCAGGGGAAACTGCTCAAGCAGCGCATGCTGGCAAAGCAGGCCGCGAAGCGCAGCGCGATTTTTTTATGCGGGCGTTACGAGGGAATCGACGAACGCCTGCTGCAGCGGGAAGTAGACGAGGAATGGTCGCTGGGTGATTATGTGATCAGCGGCGGGGAACTCGCGGCGATGGTTTGCATCGACGCGATGACCCGGCTGATACCAGGTGCGCTCGGGCACGATGATTCGGCGGTGCAGGATTCCTTCAGCGACGGGCTGCTGGATTGTCCGCACTACACCCGCCCGGAGCGGATCCAGGGCGAGAGCGTGCCGGCGGTATTGATGGGCGGAAACCACCGCGACATCGAAACCTGGCGCGAACAGCAGGCGCTGGGGCGCACCTGGCAGCGGCGACCGGACCTGCTCGAGCAGATCAGGCTCGACGAGCGCCAGCAGGCGCTGCTGGACGAATATATTGCCGAGCACGAAGCGGCTCGGACGCGGAACTAAGGGCCGCGAAGACAGAATTAGGTGAGGTATCGACATGAGCAACATTATCGCAGAACTCGAAGCGGAGCAGATGAAGACCGACGTGCCCGCGTTTTCACCCGGTGATACCGTGGTCGTGCAGGTACGCGTCAAGGAGGGATCGCGCGAGCGACTCCAGGCCTACGAGGGCGTCGTCATCGCGAAACGCAACCGCGGCATCAATTCGGCGTTCACCGTGCGCAAGATTTCTCACGGCGAAGGCGTCGAGCGCGTATTCCAGACGCATAGCCCGCTGATCGCCGAGATCAAGGTCAAGCGTCGCGGCAAGGTCCGCCGCGCCAAGCTGTACTTCCTGCGGGGACGTACCGGCAAGGGCGCGCGTATTCGCGAAAAGCTGAAAAACTGATCGAGCATCAGGTCGAGTTCGAAAAAGGCGTGTCGTTCGCGGCGCGCCTTTTTTTTGCCACCGCCCGCGCGCGCTTTGCGCAGCGGGTGCGCGCAAGTAGAATACGGCCGCATGCATTCCCGATACCGACGGTAAGCAAGCTATGATCTTTTTTCGCCAGGCCCTGGTCTGGATCCTGCTCGGCGTGGTAATGGCCCCCACGGTCATCGCCGACGAACGCCTCGACTTGCTCAAGCATATTTCCGCCGCCGGCGCGCCGGCGCTGACGCTGAAAATGCTCGACCAGGCCCAGCCCGGAATGGATCAGGACCTGTACGGCTGGATCCTGTGGGAACAGGAACGGCTCGCGATTCTCGCGCAATGGCAGCAGTGGAACCAATTGTTGATTCGCGTCGAGGGATTACCGACGGACATTCCGGAACAGTTCAAGCAACAGGCCGCGACCTACAAGGCGCGCGCATTTCTACAGCTCGGCCAGACCGAAACGGCGCGTGAAATTCTGCGCGAAAAGCTCTGGCAAGCAGCCTCCGGCGATGCGGCTGAATACGAAACCTGGCGCCGCCTCGTGATCCAGTCTTATCTCGAGGACGGCCGCAACGAGGACGCGCGCATCGCGATGCTGCGTTTCGACCAGGACTTCTCCAGCGAGGATCCGGACTGGCTCCTGTTGCAGGCGAGGGTGCTGATCGAGGCCGGGCGCGACGAACAGGCGGTTTCGATCCTGCAGGGACAGAAATCCTGGCAGGCGGGGCTGACCAGCTTGCTGGCGCGTTTTCGCCGCGGACAAATCGATCCGGCCGAGGTCTGGCGAGAAGTGAAGAAACGCGGCGGCGACGAGACAATCGATGCGGATCAGCGCGCGAGCCTGTGGGCACTCGGGTTTCATGCCGCGCAAAAAATGTCCCCGGTAGACCGGGTCGTCGCGCTGGAGAACCTGTTTCGTATCGAGATCGAGTCGTCGCTGGATTTGTTCCAGGTTCCGGTGGATCGCCTCTGGCAGGCTTACCAGGAATACGCGCAACTGGTCGGTAATCGCTCCGAGCTGCTGCTCGGCGACGACGAGGCCTGGCTCGCGCTGGCGCAGCAAACCAGCAAGGCGACGCCGGTCAAGTCGAGATCGCTCTACGCGCTGCTCATGCTCAGGTCCGGTGACGCGAATATCGCGAATCGAGCGGGGCTTGGCTACCTGCGAACGTTTGCCGAATTCGACGATGCCGAGCGGCAGCTGCTGCGGAACCTGTTCAATCGCAGTGAAACGTTTTCCAGCGCGCGCAAGATCCCGCCGGATATTCGCTACCAGCTGGTCGACCTGGCGTTGAGGTCGGCCGACATCGACGAAGCGACCCGGCTCATGTCAGGGTTGACGACGATACCCGAGGGAACCAGCCGACTCGACTGGCAATTGCGCCAGTCGCGGGTACTGATCCTCGGTGGTCGTTACCGCGAGGGTAACGAGGTGTTGCGCGCGCTGCTCGGCGAATACCGCGAGCCGCAGGCAGCGGCCACGGATCGAATTCTGCAGGTGTTGTTCGACCTGCAAAGCGTGAACCTGCACGAGGAAGCCATTAGCCACTTCAACCACTTGCTGCGCCTCGAGATCGAGCCGAAGCAGCGCCGCGAAATCCTGTTCTGGATCGGCGACTCGTTTCGCGGGATGGAAAAATACGACCAGGCCGCGTTGCTTTACCTGCAGTCCGCGATGCTGCCGGGGCCGGAGACGATGGACCCCTGGGCGCAGACCGCACGCTACAATGCCGCGGAAAGCCTGCAGTTATCGGGCCTGGTCGACGATGCGCGGAGAATTTATCGCGAACTGCTCGCGGTCACCGAGGATGCCGCCCGCCGCTCGGTGCTGAATCACAAGATACAGCAACTCTGGCTGACCCAGTCGGTGCAGTAGCTCAGGGCGAATCGCCTGGTTAAGCACCTTGAAACCTTCGCCTGCGGTCTACATATTTACAGGTTGTATCAATTCATAGCGGAGAACAACCCAAATGACTGCCTCCCCCAATGTCGAAACCCGCGGATTCGAAACCGAGGTCAATCAGCTACTGGACCTGATGATCCACTCGCTCTATTCGAACAAGGATATTTTCCTGCGCGAGCTGATTTCGAACGCTTCCGATGCCTGTGACCGGCTGCGTTTCAGCGCGATTTCGGACGCGAGCCTGTACGAGGAAGACATCGAGCTCAAGATCAAGGTCAGCTACGATAAGGCGCAGCGCACGATTACCGTCAGCGACAACGGAATCGGCATGTCCCGCGATGAAGTGATCGAGCACATCGGCACCATCGCGAAGTCCGGAACGCGCGCATTTCTGGATTCGATCACCGGTGACGAAAAGAATGATGCCAAGTTAATCGGCCAGTTCGGGGTCGGTTTTTACTCTTCGTTCATTGTCGCCGACGAGGTTACGCTGCGTACGCGCAAGGCCGGCGAACCGGCCGCCAGCGGCGTCGAGTGGGTATCGCAGGGTAAGGGTGAGTACCGGATATCCGACTATGAAAAAGCCGGCCGGGGCACCGAGATCGTGCTCAAGTTGCGTGAAGGCGAAGACGAGTTCCTCAACGACTGGAAGTTGCGCTCGATCATTACCTCCTACTCCGATCACATCGATTTCCCGGTGATCATGGACAAGGCGATCGAGGCCGAGGAAGAGGGTGGAGAGGCAAAAGTCGAGGAAGAAACCGTAAACCAGGCCTCGGCTCTGTGGACCCGCCCGCGCTCCGAAATCAAGGAAGACGAGTACCGGGAATTCTACAAGCATGTCGCGCACGACTTCGAAGACCCGCTGGAATGGAGCCACAACCGGGTCGAGGGTACGACCGAGTACACGTCGCTGCTGTATATACCGGCGCGTGCCCCCTTCGATCTGTACGATCGCGAATCGCGCCACGGCATCAAGCTGTACGTGCAACGGGTATTCATCATGGAAGATACCGAGAAACTGATGCCGCGTTATCTGCGCTTCGTGCGCGGCCTGATCGACTCCAACGATTTGCCGCTGAACGTTTCCCGCGAGATCCTGCAGGGCAGCAAGGTGGTCGACCATATCCGCACCGGCTCGGTCAAGAAGGTGCTCGGCATGCTCGAGAAGATGGCGAAAAACGATCCGGACAAGTACCAGAAATTCTGGAAGGAGTTCGGCCGTGTTCTCAAGGAAGGGCCCGCCGAGGATTTCGCCAACCGCGAAAAGATCGCCGGCCTGCTGCGCTTTGCGTCGACCCACAACGACGACGATGCGCAGACCGTCACGCTGGACGATTACGTTGCGCGCATGCGGGAAGGCCAGGACAAGATTTATTATATTGCCGCTGATACGCACGCGGCGGCGAAAAACAGTCCCCATCTCGAAATTTTCCGCAAGAAGGGTATCGAGGTGCTGTTGCTGTCCGATCGCGTAGACGAATGGCTGACCGCGCACCTGATGGAGTACCAGGACAAGAAATTGCAGTCGGTGGCAAAGGGAGAGCTCGATCTCAGCGACGACGAGGAATCGGAAAAAGAGCTCGAGGAAAAGGCGAAATCCTCGGAGAAACTGATCAAGCGCATGCAGGATGCCCTGCAGGACCGCGTCGAGTCCGTGCGCGTAACCAACCGCCTGACCGATTCGCCGGCCTGTCTGGTGCTGAACGAGCAGGATATGGCGATGCACATGCAGCGCATCCTGAAAGAGGCGGGCCATGATTTGCCGAGTTCGAAGCCAATTCTGGAAATCAACCCGGACCATCCGCTGGTGCAAAAACTGGGCAAGGAGAAATCGAAGAAGAAGTTTGCCGACTGGTCTGATATATTATTCGATCAGGCCATGCTGGCAGAGGGTGGGCAGCTCGAAGACCCGGCCGGCTTTGTCGCAAAACTTAATGCCATGTTGGTGAACATTGCCAAGTAACTCGACGATACGAAAATACATTCGCCATCCTGCCGATGTGCCAATCAAGGTCACGCTGGACTGGGCGGATAACGAGGACGACGAGACCGCCGACCAGACCATTACCAATGTCAGTCTGGGCGGCCTCGCGTTCGTTTCGGCCAAGCCGATCAAGGTGCTCGAGCGCGTGCGCATCTGTATTCCGGTGCTGGACCGGGATAACTACCTGGTCGGCAACGTCGTCTGGTGCGAAAAATCGGGCAGCGGTTACGAAATCGGCGTCGAGTTCGAGAGTTCCAGAGACGTGTATCGACTGCGCATGATCGAGCAGATTTGCCACATCGAGCATTATCGCAACGAGGTGGCGCGCATCGAAGGTCGAAAATTGACCGCGCAGGAAGCCGCCCAGGAGTGGATAGCAAAGTTCGCCGGCGATTTCCCGGCGATTTAATTGCGGGTGAGCAAGCAGCCATCAGTCGCCATTATCGGCGCCGGTATTGCCGGCCTGACTTGCGGGACCGCGCTCGGCGGGCTGGTCGAGCAGGTTAAAGTCTTCGAGAAGAGCGTCTTCCCGGGCGGGCGTATCAGCCGGCTGCGGGTCGGCGGCTACGAGTTCAACCATGGCGCGCAGTACTTTACCGTCAATAACCCTTTATTCTGGAACATCGTCTCCGCCTGGCAGACCGAGGGTATCGTGCGCCCCTGGGACGGTTGGATTGTCGAACTGCAGCAGGGACAGGTGACGAATAGCGATATGGCGACGCAGCGTTTCGTCGGGGTTCCGCGGATGCAAACGGTCGCGGAGAATCTCGCCCGCCATTGCCAGCTGGTGACCTCGGCCAATATCGCCGAACTCGAGCGTCAGGCAGACGGGGGCTGGCGCCTGTTTAATGAGCGCGGCGATTACCTCGGCGCTTTCGATATCGTCATTATTGCCACCGCGGCGCACCAGGTCGCCGACCTGTGTCGCAAGGTTCCGCAGATTAGCCAGGCCGCGGATGGTGTCGACATGACGGTCTGTTGGAGCGCGATGTTCGCTTTCGACAAACCGCTAAGCCTGCCTTACGACGCGGCGCACGTTCTGGATTCGCCGATTTCGTGGTTATCCCGTTACCAGCTGGCCGAGCCTGACACCAGCGCCGACTGCTGGGTGCTGCATGCATCGCCGGAGTGGTCGCAGCGATACGCCGCCAGTTTTCGCGGGCGGGTCATGCATGCGTTACTCGATGCGTTCTGGGAAGCGACCGATATCCCTCCGAGCAAGCCCTCCGCGTCGTCGGTACACTGCTGGCGACATGCGCAACCGATCAATCCGATCAGCGAGGACTCGCTGTTCGTCGATGATGCGGCGATTGGCGCCTGCGGCGACTGGTGCACCGCGCCGCGTATCGAGGGTGCCGTGTTGAGCGGATTTTCGATGGCGGACCGGATAATGAAGTACATCAACAAGAGCGCAGCCTGATGGCGTAATCTCGAATGACCGCGGCAAAGCCAGCAAAATCCGAAGAAGCGACCTCGACCGGGCGAATTCGCCTCGACAGGTGGCTCTGGGCGGCGCGCTTTTATAAAACGCGCGCGCTGGCCGCGGCCGCGGTGAACGGCGGCAAGGTGCATCTGGGCGGACAACGCGTCAAGGCGGCGCGCCCGGTCAGGCTGGATGACCGGCTGGAAATAACGCGCGGCGCAGAGCGCCAGGAAATCATCGTCAGCGGTCTGAGCGAGCGGCGCGGCCCCGCGGCGGTGGCGCAGCAGATGTATCGTGAAACCGAGGCCAGCCTGGAACATCGCCAGCACGAGCGCGAACAGCGTCGGCTTGCGGCACTGCAGCGGCCGTCCAGCGTGCGGCGACCGGACAAGAAACAGCGTCGCCATATCCGCCGTTTCAAGGAGCAGGGCGGGCAGTCGTGAATCGGGTATTCGTTTACGGCACTCTGAAACGCGGACAGCGCAACGCGCATTTCATGCGCGGCGCAAGGTTTCTTGGCGAATTCACCACCGAGGCGGTTTACTCGATGTACGAGTTCGACGATTACCCGGCCGTATGCCTGCACGGCAGCCATGCCATCGCCGGCGAGGTATACGCGGTCAGTAGCGCCCGGTTCGCCATGCTCGACGACCTCGAGTGGTATCCGCGCTTTTACCAGCGAATCGAAATCGAAACCCGCTACGGGGATGCGTGGATGTACATTGTTCAGCCAAGGCTGTGCCAGGGGCGGAAAAAGATTGCGGGCAACTGGGGTCGGGGTCGTCGCCCCGGCTAAGGCTGCCCCCGGGGCGGCGCTTCGGTCTCGGGCGTGGTTCGTATCAGCGCGAGGATACTGCTGCGCACCTCGCTGCTGAGCAGGTTGCGCAGGTCGAGGCTGACGTAGTCGAAGCCGGGCGAAAATTCCAGTTGATCCAGCTCGTTGCGAACCAGGTATTCCTTTTCCAGCATCGTCTCGATGAAGTCGCGGAACAGCAGGCGGTCGAAGAAATCCGGCGAATTGATTCCGTAAATCATCGATATTTTCTGCGCCAGTAAATGACAGCGATATTCCAGGTCGGCCTCGATCAACGGGCTGCTCGAGGTTTGCCAGAGAACAATGAAGGTCATGTAGTAGCGCTCGAGAATCGGCTGGATAATTTGCGCCAGGCGCAGCAGGCGAACGAATTGTCGGTTGCTGCGCGGTGGCCGACGATAGCCGTCGTCCAGTTGTTCGAGCAAAGACTCGGCGACCAGACTGGCCAGGCAATCGTCGAGTATGCTGTAGAGTTCCGACTCGTCCCACTCCAGCTGCAGCTCGGATTTGAGAAACGGGTAGAGCAGGCTGATGCGGCGTTTCAATGTCTCGCTCGAGACGCGGCGCTGATTGGTAAACACGCAGGCGATCAGCGCCGGAATAATAATCGCGTGCAGGCTGTTGTTACGGTAATAGCTAATCAGTACCGCGTCTTCCGGTTTCAGGTAAACGATGTCACCCAGCTCATGTTGGCGAACGTGGATCAGCTTGCGCCGGGCGATGCGCTGGATCTCCTCGCGCGTGACCCTGCCTTCGATTCGAATCGTAGCCAGGCAGGCGGCGCCGTTGATAATACGTTGGTGAATGTCCGCCTGCGCGATCAGTTCCTCGATTTCGATGCTTTGCCGCGGCGTCGTCAACAGCACGGTCGCCATCGAGTTGACCGGGTTGATCACGCAGGCGCGGTTGATGCCGTGCATGATTTCGGCGCCAAGCTGGTTCAGGCTGTTGCGATACCAGTCGGGGCGTCCCTCGATCTCGGCCGCGCGCGCCGACCAGTCGGGACAGTTTTGCCGCAGCACGTCATCCAGCTCGATCGGCGCGCCAAAGCTGGCGGTGACCTTGCCAAAATGCCCCTTCAGGCGAAAAATCGCGGTCAGCGCGCCCAGCGTCGACTCGCCTTTTTTCTTGCCGCCGTAAAGCTCGCCGAGGTATGACTTCCCCTCGATCAGTTTTTCGTAACCGATATAGACCGGCACGAAGGCAAGCGGCCTCGGCTGTTCCCGGATATAGGCCTCGACGGTCATTCCGAGCATGCCGAATTTCGGTTTGAGCATGCGCCCGGTGCGGCTGCGCCCACCCTCGACGAAATATTCCAGCGGTACACCCATTTTGACCAATTGGCGCAGGTAGGCGCGCATCACCGTGCCGTAGAGCTGGTTGTCCTTGAAGCTGCGCCGGATGAAAAATGCGCCGCCCCCGCGCAGGATACGACCGATGACCGGAATGTTCAGGTTGTTGCCGGCCGCGATATAGGGGATCGCCAGGTTTTCGTTGTAGATGACGTAGGACAGCAGCAGGTAATCGACGTGGCTGCGATGGCAGGGCACGTAGACCAGCTGGTGGGTCAGTGCGATCTCGCGCACGGTTTCCGCGTTGTACACGCTGATACCGTCGTAGTAGCGATTCCAGA
>JBFGQE010000088.1:0-10006 GCA_041564355.1 Gammaproteobacteria bacterium
GGTCTTGAGTCCGCCGTCGGTTTGCACGCGCACCTTGTTGCGCAGCTGGTTCGCGCGCAATACCTGGTGGGTTTCGGATAGGCCGAGTTCCCAGGGCGAGCCGGCGTACTTGACCGAGGTCAGCGGACTCGCGCCGGTACCGCCGTCGTAGCCCGCGATCGTGATCAGGTCGGCGTAAGCCTTGGCCACGCCGGCCGCGATCGTGCCGACCCCGGCCTCGGCGACCAGCTTGACCGAGACCAGTGCTTCCGGGTTGACCTGCTTCAGGTCGTAAATCAGTTGCGCGAGATCCTCGATCGAGTAGATATCGTGGTGCGGCGGTGGCGAGATCAGCGTGATGCCGGGCTCCGAGTGGCGCAGACGCGCGATCAGCGCGTTGATCTTGTTGCCCGGCAGCTGTCCGCCTTCGCCGGGTTTCGCGCCCTGCGCGATCTTGATCTGCAGCACCTCGGCGTTGACCAGGTAGTGCGGAGTCACGCCGAAGCGCCCGGAGGCAACCTGCTTGATTTTCGATACCTTGTCGGTGCCGAAACGCGCCGGATCCTCGCCGCCTTCGCCCGAGTTCGAGCGGCCGCCGAGCTGGTTCATCGCCTGGGCCAGGGTTTCGTGCGCTTCCGGCGACAGTGCGCCCAGAGACATGCCGGCCGAATCGAAGCGAGCAAGGATGTTTGCGCTCGGCTCGACTTCGTCGATCGCGATCGGCCGCTGCGGCCTCAACCGCAACAGGTCACGCAGCGCGGTCGCAGGACGGTTGTTGACGATCGCCGAGTATTGCTTCCACAGTGCATAGTCGCCGCTGTTGACCGCGGCCTGCAGGCTGTGCACGACGTCCGGGTTGAAGGCATGATATTCGCCGCCGTGAATGTATTTCAGCAGGCCGCCTTGATCCACCGTCTTGCGCGGATTCCACGCCAGCTTGTTCAGTGTTTTCTGTTCCGCTTCGAGTTCGTCGAAACCGATACCGTCGATGCGGCAGGTCGTCCCGGGAAAGCACAGGTCGACGACTTCGTGGTGCAGGCCGACGATTTCGAACAATTGCGCACCCCGGTAGCTGGCGATGGTCGAGATCCCCATTTTCGAAATGATCTTGTACAGCCCCTTGTTGATGCCGCGTCGATAGTTCGAGCCGGTATCCGGGCATTTCAGTTCGGGCAGTTCGCCGGTGCGCGTCATGCCGACGATGCTGGCGTAGGCGAGGTAGGGATAGATCGCGGTGGCGCCGAAACCGAGCAGGACCGCCATCTGGTGCGGATCGCGCGCGGTGCCGGTTTCGACGACGATATTCGTGTCGCAGCGCCCGCCGGTGTTGGACAGCCGATGGTGCACCGCGCCGGTGGCGAGCGCGGCATGCACGATTAACTGGTTTTGCGGTATGTCCTTATCGGTCAGCACGACGATGACCATACCCCGCCGCGACGCTTTTTCGGCCTGGTCCTGGATGTCGACGATGGCCTGCCGCAGCGACTTTTTCGCCGGATCGTAGCCGAGTGAAATGATCTCGTGCGCGTAACCGTCGTTATGCCAGGCCAGCAGGTCGACGAATTTTTGTTCGGAGAGGATCGGCGAGCTCACGATCAGGCGGTCGGCGTGTTCGGCGGCCTCGTTGAACAGGTTATGCTCGCGGCCGAAGCAGGTTTCCAGCGACATGACGATTTTTTCGCGCAGCGGATCGATGGGCGGGTTGGTCACCTGTGCAAACTGCTGGCGAAAACTGTCGTAGAGCGAGCGGCGATGCATCGACAGGACCGGCAGCGGCGTATCGTCCCCCATCGAGCCGGTGGCTTCCATCGAATCCTGCGCCAGCACCTTGAGTATCTGGTCGCGTTCCTCGAAGCTGACCTGGAACTGCTTTTCCAGCCGGGTCAGGGTTTCCTTGTTCATCGCCAGCGCCGAGAACGGCGAGCTTTCCTTCGAGCTCAGGTGGCGCAGGCGTTCGCGCAGCCAGATTTCGTAGGGCTGACGATTTTGCAATTGCTGGTCGATGTCGTCGGAGAGCAGTAACCTCGATTTCTTGGTATCGACCGCGATCATTTCGCCGGGCTTCAAGCGGCCCTTCGCAATGACGTCCTCGGGATGGTAATCCCACACGCCGATCTCGGACGCAAGCGTTATGTGGCGGTCGCGGGTCTGTACCCAGCGCGCCGGGCGCAGGCCGTTGCGATCCATCACGCAGCAGGCGTGGCGACCGTCGGTCAGCACGATGCCGGCCGGTCCGTCCCAGGGTTCCATGTGCATCGATGAGTATTCGTAGAAGGCGTGCAGCGCCGGTTCCATGTCGTCGATATTTTGCCAGGCCGGCGGGATTAGCAGGCGGACCGCGCGGAACAGATCCATGTCGCCGGAAATCAGGAAGTCGAGCATGTTGTCGAGAGAACTCGAGTCGGACCCGGTCATGTTGACGATCGGGTTGATCGCGTCGATGTCGGGCAACAGGTCCGACTTGAACTTGTAGGCACGCGCGTTAGCCCAGTTGCGGTTGCCCTGGATCGTGTTGATTTCGCCGTTGTGCGCGAGGTAGCGGAACGGTTGCGCCAGTTTCCACTGTGGCCAGGTGTTGGTCGAAAAGCGCTGGTGGAATACGCAGATTGCCGATTCCAGCCCCGGGTCGTTCAGGTCGGGGTAAAACACCGGCAGGTATTCCGGCATTACCAGTCCCTTGTAGGAAAGCACGTCGTTGGACAGGCTCGAGATATAGTAGTAATTCTCGATGCGCCGGTTATCCTGCGCTTCGAACGCCTTGCCCGCGGCGCGGCGCGCGAAATAGAGCAGGCGGTTGAAATCCGCGCGCGACATATCGTCCGGCGCATTGACGTAGACGTGATAAATCGCCGGCAGGGATTTAAGAGCTTCCTCGCCGCAGGCCGATGGATCGGTCGGCACCTCGCGCCAGCCGGCGACCTCGAGGCCCTGGTCGACGATCTTTTGCGAGATCACGTCCTTCGAGTAGGTCGTTTCGTCGTCGAACGGCGAGACGAAGACAAGCCCCACCGCGTAGCGGCGCGCGCAGTGGATGCCGAGCTCTTTCGCTTTGGCACGCAGAAAATCGTCCGGCTTTTTCAGCAACAGCCCGCAGCCGTCGCCGGATTTGCCGTCGGCCGCGACCGCGCCGCGATGGGTCAGGCGCCCGAGCGCCTCGATCGAAGTCTTGACCAGCCAGTGACTGGGTTTGTCATCGATATTCGCGATCAGGCCGAAGCCGCAGCTGTCTTTTTCGAAAGCGGGTCGGTATAGGCCGGTTGTTGGTTGAATCGTGCTCATTGATATCCGTCGTTCGTTTACGCCGTGATTACCGGCGCAAGCCGTCGGCGGCTATGCGAAAAACGATGTTTTACGGGCACGCAAACGGCCGGTTATTATACCTGTGCGATCGGCAGAGTGAAAATAGGGGATAAGGCCCCGCGGCACGCACCGTATTGGTGCGCGGCCAGCCGGCCGGGCAGTAAGCGGCCGATGCGGATCAGGCGGTCAGGGTCTGATGCAATTTTGCCGAGTCGTAATCGCTGGTCACGAACGCATCGCCAAGCGCGCGCAGCAGAACCAGGTTGATCTTGCCGTCGATCGTTTTCTTGTCCACGGCCATGACTTCGAGGAACTGTTCGGCACTGATCTCGGCAGGCGGCGCGACCGGCAGTGCGGCGCGCTCGAGTAAGGCGACCGCGCGCTCACCCACGCTCGCGTCGATCAGGCCCTCGCGCCGCGACAGGTCCAGCGCCATGACCATGCCGGCGGCAACCGCTTCGCCATGCAGCCAGTTGCCGTAACCCATGACGGTCTCGATCGCGTGGCCGAAGGTATGGCCCAGATTCAGGATCGCGCGCAAACCCGATTCGCGCTCGTCGAGTTCGACCACGCGAGCCTTGGTCTGGCAGGAGACCAGCACCGCCTGTGCAAGCAACTCCGCGTCGCGCGCCATTAACCCGTCGATATTCTGCTCGAGCCAGGCGAAAAACCCGGCGTCGTGAATCAGGCCGTACTTGACGACCTCGGCGAGTCCCGCGGACAGTTCGCGAGGAGGGAGGGTGTTCAGCGTGTCGATATCGATGAGCACGCATTGCGGCTGATAAAACGCGCCGATCATGTTCTTGCCGAGCGGATGATTGACCCCGGTCTTGCCGCCGACCGAGGAATCCACCTGTGACAAAAGCGTGGTCGGCAGCTGAATAAAATTAACCCCGCGCTGATAAATCGCCGCGGCAAAGCCCGCGATATCGCCGATCACGCCGCCGCCGAGGGCGATGATCGTGGTGCGCCGATCGTGGTGGTTTTGCAGCAACAGGTCGATGATCGACTCGATCGACGCCATCGTCTTGAATTGTTCGCCGTCGTCGAGAACGATCTGGTCGTGACGAATACCGCTCGAGTCCAGGACCTGCCGAACGGTATCGAGGTACAGCGGGGCGACCGTGTCGTTGGACACGATCAGCGCCGACCCTCCGTGAATATGCGGTTCGATCAATTCCCCCTGGCCGAGTATTTGCTGCCCGATTCGAATCGGGTAGGAACGCTCGCCGAGGTCGACCTCGAGACTGTGCTGGATGGGCATGCTATTTCAGGTTGTCGGGTAACTGGTTGATGATATCAGCTGCGAGGCGCCGCGCCACGCGCTTGTCGGTCTTAATCGTCAGGTCGGCGAGATCGAGGTAAATGGGACGGCGTTCCGCGAGTAATACCTCGAGGCGCTCGCGCGGATTCTCGGTCTGCAGCAACGGCCGTTTTTTATCACGCCGCAGGCGCTGCATCTGCTGGTTTACGGTCGTGTCGAGAAAAACAATATAGCCTTTTTGCTTCAGCAGTCGCTGGTTCTCCTGGCGCAGCACCGAGCCGCCGCCGGTCGCGATCACGCGGTCGCTTTGCGACAGTAAATCGATCAGCGCCTTGCTCTCTCGATCGCGAAAACCCTGTTCACCCTCGACGTCGAAGATGCGCGCGATGTCGACACCGGTGCGTTCCTCGATGTAATGGTCGCTGTCCATGAAATCGCGGTGGAGTCGCTTCGCGATCAGGCTGCCGATGGTCGACTTGCCCGAACCCATCGGCCCGACCAGGATAATGTTGCGATGACTCATGCGCTTATCATACCGACAAACATAAAAAAGGCAGCCACCGGGGCTGCCTTTTTAAACCGCCTGATGTTCGCGTTTAACGAATATCGAGCGACGCGCCCTGGAGGATCTTCGGCGTGACGAATATCAGCAATTCGCTGCGATCGTCGCGCATGACCGAGGACTTGAACAGGTTGCCAATGATCGGCAGGTCGCTGAAGAACGGCACGCGGGTTACCTGGGTCGTATTGGTGGTTTCGTAGATACCGCCGAGGACCACGGTCTGGCCGTTGTCGACCAGCAGTTGTGACTGGACTTCACGGGTGTCGATGGTCGGTGCGGACAGCGCCCCGCCGAAAGACACGTCTTCGCCGCGCGAATCCTTGTGCACGTCGAGGTCCATGATGACGCGATCGTCCGGCGTAATCTGTGGCGTTACCTCGAGCGACAGCACCGCTTTTCTGAACTTCAGCGTGGCGTCGCCATCCTCGAGTTCGAGGTAGGGGATTTCGACACCCTGCTCGATGCGCGCGGTATGCGAATCCGCGGTAATCACGCGCGGGCTGGAAACGACTTCGCCACGGCCTTCGATCTGGGCTGCCGAAAGCTCCAGTTCGAGCAGCGTGCCGAGCGGCAGCTTGGCCAGCGCCAGCGCGAAAGAACCGGCCGGGTTCTGCACCGGCATGTTCACGTTCAGGTTGTCGAAGGTATTGAAACTCGAGTTGTTGGCGAGATCGTTGACACCAAATAGAGTACCGGTGGTGAACGCGGCGTCGTTACTCAGAGTCGGGCTATCGTCTCCGATGCTGTCGTTGCTGACGCCGAAACGCACGCCGAGTTCCTTGCTGAAATCGTCGTTGGCGATAACCACGCGGGATTCGATGAGCACCTGTCGAACCGGGATATCGAGCTCGGTGAGCAGATTACGGACATTGCCGAGACTGGAGTTGGTGTCCTTGACCAGCAGCGTATTGGTGCGCTCGTCGACGCTGACCGAGCCGCGTGGCGACAGGATCTTGTTGTCTTCCTGGTTCAGCAGCTCCGCCATGTCGGCGGCCTTGGCGTAGTTCACCTTGATGAATTCGGTGCGCAGGCGTTCGAGTTCCTCGACCTGCTTGCGCGCTTCGAGCTCGAGCTTTTCGCGGGCCGCAATTTCATCGGTCGGCGCGATCAGGATGACGTTGCCGGCGCGACGCTGATCCAGGCCCTTGGTCTTCAGGATGATATCCATGGCCTGGTCCCAGGGTACGTTCTTCAGGCGCAGGGTCAGGTTGCCCTCGACCGAGTCGGAAACCACGAGGTTGAGCCCGGTGAAGTCGGCGAGCAGCTGAAGCACCGAGCGGACTTCGATATCCTGGAAGTTCAACGACAGGCGTTCGCCGGTGAAACCGAATTTTTCCTTCTTGCGCTTCTCTTCCTCTTCCTTCGAGATCGGCGCAACTTCGATCGTGTAAACGCGATCGGTCTGGTAGGCGAGATGCTCGAAATCACCGTCAGAATTGATCGTCATGCGAATATTGGCGCCGTCCTGGATGGCATCGATAAAGCTGATCGGGGTCGCGAAATCGCTGACATCCATGCGACGCTGCAGTTCGTCGGGCAGCTGCGAGCCGATCAACTCGACGTTGACCACGTTATTTTCACGCCAGACGTCGGTGCTGATCGACGTGCTGGTCAGGTCGATGATGACCCGGCCTTCGCCGTTCGGGCCGCGCTTGAAGTCGATATTGGTGACGCCCTTGGCTTCGGGCGCAACGCGCGGCTGGGTCTGCGTGATGCTCGTGGTGCCGGCGCTGCCGGTAGCCGTGGTGGTGCCGGCAGACGCGGTCTGCTCGACGCTGGCCGGGATCACGCTGCCTTCGCCACCGGAAAGGGTCAGGGTAACCTGGTTGCCGCTGACGCTGGTGCTGTAGTCGGCCTTGCGCGACAGGTTCAACACCACGCGGGTGCGGTCTTTCGAAGCCGCGGATATGATGCTCTGCATCGCGCCGATACCGACCTGCATGTTGCGCTGCTGCAGCTTGTTTTCAGTTGCGCCGAAATCGAGCGCGATACGCGCGGGCTCGTCAATGGTGAATGTGCGGGGTGCCGCCGCGGGCCCGTCGAAGGTAAACACGACCTGCACCGTGTTTCCGGTCATCACCGAGTAATCAAGACCCACCAGGGCGCGTGCCGACGCGTCGCCGAACGCCAACAGGCATAGCCCTGCGAGCGAGGCCCTGAGTAGTGCGGTTATCTTCATTCTATTGCTAACACTGTTCATGGGTGTTTCCTCTCGTTACTCGATCAACGCTATCGCGGACGAGCGTTCGATATAATTTCCCAGTCCATCCGGGACAATTTCGGTTAATTCAATCTTCTGGTCGGTGACGGAAATGATGCGGCCGTGGTTCTGCCCCATGTAGTTGCCCTCGATAACGCGGTGTACCGTGTTGTCGGGCGCAAAAATCAGGCCCCACTTAACGCCGTCCTTGTCGTCGATGGTTCCTTTCAGGCGCAGGGTATCCAGCGGAAAGTCTTCCAGGGGCTCCTTGATTCGATCCATGTCGGGTCGCGGCCCGGTGGCGGTGGCGCTGATCTCTTCCGGCACTTCGTCGGGACGGCGGAAATCGACGATTCGGAAAGGATCGCGCAAGTCATGCGAGGTGTACTCGAAATTCTGGTACGGCGTGAACTCCGGGATCGGCTCGATACGTCCCGGCGGTTTGGACCGGGTCTGCTGCACGAATTGCTGTAAATCGCCAAGACCTTCGCCACAACCGGCGAGCAGGGTCGCGAGCATGCCGGGAATCAGCAGTTTCCGCAAAGCGCCTGTTCCTCCTGTCATTGCTCGTCCTCCTGGAGATAGCGATAAGTCTTCGCGGTTGCGGTCATCTTGAGCTTATCGGACCCGGAATCTTCCTTGTCGAAGGGTTCCAGCTTCATGTCGCTAATCGTGACGATGCGTGGCAAAGCGGCGATGCCGCTGATGAAGGTCGCGAGCTGGTGATAGCTACCGGATACTTCGAGCGAGATCGGCAGCTCGGCGTAAAAGCCCTTCTTTTCTTCCGCGCTAGGCTTGAACTTCTTGATTTCGAGCCCGGCGGCCAGTCCCGTTTGCGATACGTCGACCAGCAGCGATTCAACCTCGGTGGTTTCCGGCAACTGGCGTAGCAGCGCGCCGAAGGAGGCTTCCATCTCGGCGAGCTGTTCCTTGTAAAGTTCGAGCTTGGCGGCACGATCGGCCTTGATGGTCAATTCCTGTTTCAGCTCGATTTCTTTCTTTTCGTGGCGCTCGAGCACCTTGAGCTGATTCTGCGTGTCGAACCAGAGACCGGCAGCGAGTATCATGATGAAGATCGTGATAAAGACGCCGAGCTTGATCGGCATCGGCGCGGTACCGATGTTATCGGGTTCCAGATGATGTTGGAGTTCGTCGAAAGTCATTGTTTCAGACCTCCATCTTCTTGCTCTTCCCCGGTCGCGTTAGGCGAGGTCTGCTTCACCGTCAGGGTAAAGGTGCTGATGCGATTGACCGTGATGTCTTCGATCTCGATCACGCTCAGGTTCGGTTCCTTCAGCCATTCCGATGCGGACAGGTTGCGCATGTAGGTGGAAACCCGCGCATTCGACTCGGCCTGACCGTTGATAACGAGGTTGTTCCCGGTTTGCGAGAGGGACTTCAGGTAAACCCCGTTAGGCACGGTGGACACGATCTCGCTAAACAAGTGCACGATTGACGGTCGACTGGCCTGCAGGTCCTGGATGACTTCCATCCGTTCCACCAGGCTGCGGCGAACCTTCTGCAGTTCCTTGATTTCCTCGATCTCCTTGTCGAGCTTGGAGATTTCCTGGCTTAAAAAGGTATTGCGCTGCAACTGGTAATCGATCTTGGCCTGCATCTGAAAGTGAATCAGGCCGACAATCGCGGCGGACAGGATAATGGTCATAACGACCATCATCAGGAACTGTTTCTTTTGCTCCTGGCGCAGTTCCTCACGCCACGGCAGCAGGTTTATCCGGGTCACGATCATCAGTATTCAACTCCTCGGATAGCCAGTCCCGCGGCAATCAGGAACGAGGGCGCGTCGGCTTCCAGGTTCGCCTTGTTAACGCGGCTCGACGAAGACATGTCGGCGAACGGGTTGGCGATCGTGGTTGGCACGCCGATATGCGACTCGGTCAACTCGGCGATGTTCGGTAACGATGCGGTGCCACCGGCCAGTACCAGGTGGTCGATGTCACCGATCGGGCCGCCGGCCGAGTAAAAGAACTGCAGGAATCGGCTAACCTGTTGCGCGGTGGTTTCCTTGAACGGTTCCAGCACCTCGGGCTCGTAGTTATCCGGCAGGCCACCCTGGCGCTTGGCCAGGCCGGCTTCTTCGTAGGAGAGTCCGTAGCGGCGCATGATTTCCTCGGTCAGCTGCTTGCCGCCAAAATTTTGCTCGCGCGTATAGATCAGGCGATGATTATGAATCACGCTGAGACTGGTCATGGTGGCGCCGATGTCGACGATGGCAACGGTCTTGTCCATGCCCTCGTCGGGCATTTGCGAGGCCATTGCGCTGAACACGGTCTCGACAGTATAGGCTTCGATATCGACAATCTTCGCCGTCAGTCCCGCGAGTTCCACCGCGGCGACACGGTCATCGACGTTTTCACTGCGACAGGCAGCGAGCAACACGTCGACCGTTTCCGGATTGTTTTCGGTTTCGCCGATGACATGGAAGTCGAGGTTAACCTCTTCCAGCGGGTAGGGGATATACTGATCGGCCTCCAGGGAGATCTGCGCCTCCATGGCGTTGTCATTCATATCGGCGGGCATGCGCAACATCTTGGTAATAACCGCCGAGCCGGGCACCGCCGCCGCTGCTTTGACCAATTTGCTTCGCGAGCGGTTGTACACCGCCTTCACGACCTCGCCAACGGCCTCAACTTCCACAACGTTTTTTTCCACCACGGACTGTGGCGGCAGCGACATAACC
>JBFGQE010000089.1:0-9949 GCA_041564355.1 Gammaproteobacteria bacterium
CCGCCGAAGGAAGGGGAGCGCTACTTCGCACTGCTCAGGGTCGAGGCGATCAACTTCGAGAGCCCGGAGGTGGCGAAGGAGAAGATCCTCTTCGACAACCTCACGCCGCTCTACCCGCACGAGCGGATCGACCTCGAGACCAAGGATCGCGGCATCGAGACGCGCATCATCGACCTGCTCTGCCCGTTCGGGAAGGGCCAGCGCGCGCTCATCACGTCGCCACCCAAGGCGGGGAAGACCATCCTGCTGCAGAAGATCGCGAACGCCATCGCGGAGAATCATCCCGAGGTCTACCTGATCGTGCTGCTGATCGACGAGCGCCCGGAAGAGGTCACCGAGATGGAGCGCATGGTCAAGGGCGAAGTGGTCGCGTCGACCTTCGACGAGCCCGCCAGTCGCCACGTGCAGGTCGCCGAGATGGTTATCGAAAAGGCCAAGCGCCTGGTCGAGCACAAGCGCGATGTCGTCATCCTGCTGGATTCGATCACGCGGCTTGCGCGCGCTTACAACACGACCATCCCGTCCTCGGGCAAGGTCCTGACCGGCGGTGTCGACGCGCATGCGCTGCACCGGCCGAAGCGCTTTTTCGGCGCCGCGAGAAACATCGAGGAAGGTGGCAGCCTGACGATTCTCGCCACCGCGCTGGTCGAAACCGGTTCCAAGATGGACGAGGTCATTTACGAGGAATTCAAGGGCACCGGCAACATGGAGATCCACCTCGATCGGCGCATCGCGGAAAAACGCGTGTTCCCGTCGATCAACATCAACCGTTCCGGCACCCGCCGTGAAGAGCTGCTGATCGACCAGGAAGAACTGCAGAAGGTCTGGATACTGCGCAAGTTCCTGCACTCGATGGACGAAATCGAGGCGATGGAATTCGTCCTCGGCCGCATGCAGTCGAGCAAGACCAACCTGGAATTCTTCGACCAGATGAAAAAATAAGGGGCGTGACCCGGGTTCAGTCATTCGAGCCGATTATCGGGTCCCACCCGCGCGTTATCATCCTCGGCAGCATGCCCGGCGTCGCGTCACTCGCCGCGGTGCAATACTACGCCCATCCGCGCAACGCGTTCTGGCCGATCATGGCCGAGCTGTTCGGTATCGATGCCGCCGCGACTTACGCCGAGCGGATTCGCCAGTTGCAACAACATCCGCTGATCCTGTGGGACACGCTGCAGGCCTGCGTCCGTCCCGGCAGTCTCGATTCGAGTATCGATCCCGACAGCGTGCGGGCCAACGACTTTGCCGGGCTGCTTGCAGGTTTTCCCGGAGTCCGCGTCATCGCGTTCAATGGTGGAACCTCTGAAAAATACTTCAGGAAACTGGTTTTACCGATCCTGAAGCCTGATTTCGAGATCGAATTGCTACGCCTGCCCTCGACCAGCCCGGCGAACGCCGGTATGCGCCCCGCGCAGAAACTCGAGGCCTGGAGACGGATAAAGGATTTTGTCGACTAGGCTTTGAACAGGCGCTTGCGAATATGCGCCATCGGTGCGCTGTCGTCGTAAACGACCCGGTCCCCGTTCAGCGCGACACCGAGCGCCTGCCACAGCGCGTCGAGATCGACCGGGTAGGGATCGGTCTTCATTTTTAGGTACAGCGGCACCAGCGCGTCGACCCCGGTGGCGCGATCGCCGACGGCAAAGATTTCCATCACGCCGGCGGCGTTCGCGTGCATCGAGTAGCCCGCGTCCAGCACCCCGCGCAGCGCGTCCTGAAGGCTTTTTCGGTTATCGGTCAGTTTGCGAATCTCGATATCGGCGAGCATGCAGAAGATTGCGCCGCCCCAGTAGGTGCGTCCCCAGGTCGGAGTCCGGTCCAGCCCGCGATCCCCGTCCTGCGGCAATCCCTGCGGCATCCGATTGATGAAGCCGTTCCAGACGAATTCCTCGCTCAGGTGCCCCTGCTGCGCCCGCGCGATCGATTCGACATAAGTGGCCAGACCCTCGAGCAGCCAGCGATGGGCATAGGGCACGTCGGCCATCGCCAGGTGCACCATTTCGTGCACCAGGATCCAGTCGCGGCGCAGCATCTCCGGGGTGACGTCTTCGCCGACGACGATGCGCAGGCGCGGTGATTCGCCGCCGAAAGCCTGGCCGAAGCGCACCGCGTGACCGGCCGACACCTGCAGGTTGATCCTGACCTGGCTCACCGGGAAGCGGCCATAGTAAGCGATTACGGTGTTGGTCGAATACAACACCCAGTCAAGCAGCATGTCTTTCTTTTTACGCAGCACCGGGTCGCGAATCGTTACGTTGATGCGGCTGTCGCCGCGTTCGAAGGCGAACTCGGATTTGCCGATCTTTTCGATGACCGGATTAGGCACGCTGGCCGGGACATTGGTCGAGAACAGAAGCAGGCCGGCGCAACCGCCGAGTAGAACGACAAGATAACGGATCACGCTGCCTGCGGCGGTTCCGGTCATGATATTAACGCTTCGCCCGCGGGTTCAATCCGACGGCTCCTGGTCGACGCGAGGCGCGGCAAGGCCCGCGTCGTACCAGTCGGCGCGGTCGCGCCAGAAGATGTTGTCATCGGGATCGATGCCGGGCGATTGATCGAGGCTGCCGGCGGGGATGATCAGCTTGCCGCTTTTCAGGCTGGTGTAGGGCACCAGCGAGCCGCAATGCGAGCAAAAGCACTTCGAGATTACGTCCGGCTGGTCAGGCGTGTAGCGCTTGACCAGGTCTTTTCCGGCGAGCCACTCGAGGCGGTCGGGACGGGTAAAGATATTGGCGGCGTGTGCCGAGCCGGTGGATCGGCGGCACTGGCTGCAATGGCAGAGGTGAAAGCGGTCGAAGGGCCCGCTGACCCGGTAGCGAACCCGGCCGCAGAGACAGCCGCCGCTAATCGGCTTGCTCATGGCGAGTTCTCCTGGCTGGCAATGAGCCTCTCGACGAGGTCTTCGAAATGCCGTTCGTGGACATTGGCGAAGGCAAAGCGGAAGAAGCGATCCTGGTCCTGGCCGAAATAACTGCCGGGCAGGCTGACGATTTCCTGCTCCTCGATCAGACGCCTGACCACGTCGCGCGAAGGCGCATCGAACGGATGTTCGACGTAGGCAAAATAGGCGCCGGCGCTGACCAGGCGGTAATCGAGTTCGGGGTGCGCGAACGCTTCGCGGATTGCGACCGCGCGCACGGCAAGCTCTTTCGCCTTTTCCAGCTTCCAGTCGTGCAGGTTTTGCAGGCCGTAAACCGCGGCCAGCTGGCCCGCGTGCGGCGCACAGATCGCGGTGCAGTCCTGGATCTTTTTCAATTGCTCGAGCAGTGCCTGTCCGGCGACGACCGCGCCGGTGCGAAACCCGGTGAGGCTGAAGACCTTGGAGAAACTGTACAGGTGGACGAAGGTATCGCGCCAGTGGGCATCGGCGAAAAGATCGTGCGGCAACGCTTCGATGTCGATGAAATCACGATAGGTCTCGTCGATGATCAGCGCGATGCCATGTTCCCGCGCCAGATCGAAGAATCGCCGAATGCATTCGGCGCTGTAGATCGCACCGCTCGGGTTGTTGGGCGTGACCAGCAGCATCGCCCTGGTGCGCGGACCGATCAGGCCGCGCGCTTCTTCCGGGTCCGGCATTGCGGTTTGCGCGTCGAACGACAGGTAACGCGGAATAACGCCGCGGCTGGTTAGCCACATCTGGTGGTTGAAGTAACAGGGTAACGGCACGATGACCTCGTCGCCGGTCTCGCAAAGCGTATCGATCACGGAACAAAAAGCCTGGTTGCAGCCCGCGGTGATCAGGATGTCATCGGCGCTGGTCTCGCCCCGGTAGCGTTGGCTGATATTCGCGGCCAGTTCGACGCGCAGCGGCTCGATGCCGCGAATGTCGGTGTAGGTCGCTCCTTCGCCGGCCTTGATCGCATCGCCGAGGTAATCACGCAGCGATTGTGGCGGTAAATGTGCCGGTACCGCCTGGCACATGTCGATCAGGCGCGGTGACGACGGGTTCTTTACCCAGGACCAGGCTTCGGCAATCGGCGCGGCGGCGCAGTCCAGCACGTTGGGATTAAATTTCATCGCGGCTACCGGTTAGTTTTCAACGATGTTAGAGAAAAGCGGCGCTGCTGACCAGTTCTGGTTGCTGTGCGATAATGCCGGCCTGTGATAATCCAGGAAAGTTGCAATGAGATATTTACATACCATGGTGCGCGTGCACGACATCGACGAGTCGCTGATATTCTACCGCGATCTGCTCGGTATGGTTGAAACCGACCGTTACGAGAGCCAGGAAGGGGAGTTCACGCTGGTATTTCTCGCGGCCCCCGGTGACGTGGATAGCGCCAGGGAGAGACGCGCGCCCCTGCTCGAATTGACTTACAACTGGGACCGAGAGGAATACCAGGGCGGGCGCAATTTCGGTCATCTTGCGTTCGAGGTCGACGACGTGTACGCCATCTGCCAGAAGGCCCTGAACCAGGGCGTTAAGATCAACGTGCCGCCGCGGGACGGCCACATGGCGTTTTTCCGTTCACCTGACAATATCTCGATCGAATTGTTGCAAAAAGGACAGCCTCTGCCCCCGGCGGAACCGTGGCATTCAATGCCGACCACCGGTGAGTGGTAGGCATGCAGAATTACCTCGAAAATCGGATCGCGATCGTCACCGGCGGCTTTAGCGGCATCGGCAAGGCGATCGCGATCGCGCTGGCCGAGCGCGGCGCGACGATTGCGGTCGGCGCCAGGCGGGTTCCGAATGCCGTCGTTGACGAGCTCGAGGCGGTCACCGACAAGCTTTTTTACGAACGCCTCGACGTTGCCGACGCTGCCAGCGTCGATGCTTTCGTCAATGCGCTCGAGTTCGACCGTGGACCGGCTGACATCCTGGTCAACTCGGCCGGCGTGACCGCGCATGAATTCGTCTGCGGGCACGACGAGCGCAGCTGGCTCGACGTCATCGATATCAATTTATCCGGACCGTTTCGCATGATCCGCGCCTGCCTGCCGAAAATGATCGAGCGCGGCTGGGGCCGGATCATCAATATCGGTTCCACCGCGGCACGCACGGCGACGGCCGATCACGCGGCTTACTGTGCATCGAAGTCGGGTTTGCTCGGCCTGAACCGGGCGGTGGCGCTCGAGGGCGCCCCCCACGGGGTCAGCTCGGTCGTGATCAGCCCGACCTGGGTGCAGACCGAAATGATGAATCACAGCATGGCGATCCAGGCGCGTAGCGCGGGGCACAGCGTCGAGGACGAGCTCGCCAGGGTGATCGAGACGCAACCGCAAAAACGCCTGGTGCAGCCGCGCGAGCTGGGCCTGCTGGCCGCATTCCTGTGTCGCGACGAGGCACTCGGTATCACCATGGAAGATATCCAGCTCAACGCCGGCGCGTTGTGGTAATTCCGTCGATGGCGCGATTCAACCTGCAGGCCAGTTATTTCGCGATCGAGAATCCATTGCGCGTGATCGATCGCTGGATTCACCGACCCCGCTATCGGCGCGTGGCACGACTGCGCGGGCGCGATATCGAGATTAACTGGACGCGTCGCGCGGAAGACGCACTGCGTCGTCGGACGGCCCCGCTGACCGTCGAAATACGCCTGTATTTTTCCTGCGTGGTCAAGAAACAGGTCTATTTTCACGACCACGCCGACTTCGCCACGACGCCGGTCGATCGGCGGCTGCTGCTCGCGTTCAGACCGGTAACCGCGGCCGCCTGCGACCCGCGGGAATTTGCCGAAAACTACCCGTCGGGCGAGGATCTCGCCGATGGCGTTGCCGCGCGCATGCTGCCGCGGGTGGTCGATCTCGATTATCGCCGTGGCCGTTGGCACGGCCGTTTCGCTTACTGAGGCGCCGCTACAGCGATTCGACCAGCTCGATCATGCGCGTTCGGGTCTTCGGGTCCGGCAGGCGACCGAAACCGGCGCCCATGTTATCGACCATGTGCTTCAGCTTCGACGTCGCCGGGATGACGCAGGTGACCGCCGGATGCGAGACGATAAACTTGAGAAAGAATTGCCCCCAGCTCGCGCAATCGAATTCGGCTGCCCAGGCCGGTAACGGCTTGCCGCGGACGCGGCGAAACAGGCTGCCGCGCTGGTAGGGACGATTGATCAGCGTCGCGGTGCCGTGCTCGGCGGCCAGCGGCAGCAGGCGCTGCTCGGCGACGCGATCGGCGATGTTGTAGCTGAACTGCACGAAATCGAGCGATTCATCGCGGATAATCCGCTCGAGCTCGTTATGAAATCGCCCGTGTGACGTGGTGATGCCGAGGTAACGCACCCGGCCCGCCTCTTTCCATTCGCGCAGCGTTTCGATATGAATTTCCCAGTCGCGCAGGTTGTGAATTTGCATCAGGTCGAAGCGTTCGACGCCCATCCGCCTGGCCGAGCGCTCCATCTGTTCAATCCCGTCCTCGCGACCCCAGGTCCAGACCTTGGTCGCGGCGAACAGAGATTGACGATTGCGGACCTGCTGCAGTAATCGGCCGGTGACCTCCTCGGCGTTGCCATACATCGGCGACGAATCGATCAGCTGGCCGCCATGATCGAAAAAGGCCTGTAAAACCGGTTGCAGCGCGGACAGCGAGGCGGCATCGGCGGACACGTTGAAAGTACGCGAAGTTCCCAGGCCAATCACGGCGAGGCGTTCGCCACTGGACGGGATTGGCCTGTTAATGGCTTGCGTCGCCGAGGCCATCGATCTTGCCGGCAGGCCCGACAACAGGGTTACGGCCGCGGCGGACTTGATAAATCCCCGCCTCGACAGGGTTGGCGATTTTTGCGTCATGGAGTGACTCCTTCGGTTGCTTCGAGGTCGGGCCGCTCGCGCTCGAAGCGATTGCCGATGAACAGGCCCACCATCATCCAGAATGCCGCGAGTACCGCGGCGACGACTGCGATCGCGCCGAGCCCGAGGCCGATGCCCTGCGCGAGCGCGGTGTAAGTCCAGCCGGCAAGCACGTCGCCGCCACGATAAACAACGATATCGATCACCGGCTTGGTTCTGAACCGCGTGGCCTGGTCGACCCCGGTAAACAGCATCTCGCGCCCGGGCCGAGTGATCGCGTAGTTGCCCGCGCGGCGCGTGATCTGCAGCCCGATCAGTAAAATCAGTCCCGGGGCGAGCGCGACCGCCAGCCAGCCGAGGACGAGCAGCGCCGGAACCAGCGCGAGCGTTACCGCGAGACCGCAGCGCGTTGCCAGCCTGCTGGTTGCGAACAGCGCGGTCAATACCGCGAGCGTATTGACCACCAGATCGATCAGCCCCCAGTATTGCGTGCGCGTCGCGCGGTCGAACTCGACCATCACGTTTTTCAGTTCGAAATAAACGAAACTGCTCATCATCGTATAGAGCAGGATGAACAGACCGATGCCGAGCAGAAAGCGGTGGCCGAAAAAATCGACGAAACCGTCGATCAGGCTTCCGCCAAGCGGGGCCTGCGACTCGTCCACCTGCGCGTCGGCAAACCGGCCCCGGTTGCGGTCGAGATAATAGATAATCGGTACGATCAGGGTCAGCATGACGGCGGCAAGCAGCAACAGCTGGTAAACGCCGAGCAAGCCGCCGAACAGAACCGGAATCGACGGCCCGAGCATCGCGCCAATACTCGCGCCGGCGCCGATCAGGCCGAACAATCGCCGCGATTGGTGCCGGGAATAAATATCCGTCATGAAGCTCCAGAAAACGGAAACGTGGAACAGGGCGAAAAAACTGACCCAGACGTAGAACGCCTGGTCGATCAGGCGCGTGTTATCGAACGACTGGCTGGCCTGGTAGAACAGCAGGAAAGAGCCGGCAAAACACAGGTAAACTCCGGGTACGAGGCGGCGTATACGAATTTTCGCGACGATCGCGCCGTACAGCAGTACCGCGCCGGCGCTGATGAAAAAGGTCAGCGTCCACAGCCAGCTCAGCTCGGCATCGCTCCAGTCACTGGCCATCGCGTCACGCACCGGGCGCAACACATAATAAGCCGCCATCAGGATAAAAACGAATGCGAAGGATGCCGCGACGGGCGCTATCTCGCCTCGCTCGAGCTGTAGCAGGCGATTAATTTTATCGATCGGTGAGCGGGGCATGTTTCCATCAAAATCGGGACTGGACAACAGTATAACCGAACTCCGACGGCTCCGGTCCCGGCCGGCGACGCCAATTTTTTTCATTCGGCTGTCAACCGAATTGCGGGTCATGCGTTGTAGGTAATAACCATAACCAGAAACAGGACCCACTCATGACCCATGCAAATTCCAGGCTAGGCCTGGGGCAATTTTTACTCGTCATCCTCGCGCTCACGCTTGGCGGTTGCGGCGGCGGCGACGGCAGCGATGATCTGGCCGAGGAAACCGGTGAATTGACGATTTCGCTGACCGATGCCGAGGGCGATTTCAACCAGTACACGGTCGATGTCGTCAGCCTGACCCTGCACAAGGCCAACGGCGCTATCGTCGAAACCCTGCCGAATACGGTGCGCCTCGATTTTTCCCAGTACATCGAGGTGACCGAATTTCTCTCCACCGCGACGGTGCCGGTCGGCACCTACCGCCAGGCCCGGATTACGCTGGATTACACCAACGCCGGCATTACCGTCGAAGACGTAAACGGAAATTCGCTCCCGGCACAGGCGCTGAACGAACAGGGTAAACCACTGGCCAGGATTACCGTGGATATGATGCTCAACCAACACAGCGGATTTACGATCACGCCGGGCAAACCAGCCGCGTTGACGCTGGACTTCGACCTCGAGGCATCCAACGAAGTAACGATTAACGGCAACTCGGCAACCCTGACGGTAAACCCGGTTCTGCTCGCCAACACCAGTATCGAGGAAGACAAGACGCAAAGGCTGCGCGGTTTGCTCGGCCGGGTCAACCTAGAAGCCGAAACGTTTAACGTCAATATCAGGCCGTTTCGGATTCGTCACCGGGATTTCGGCAAGATCACCGCGCATACCAATGCGCAAACCGTGTTCGAGATCGACGGCGTCGCCTACCATCAGCAGGCCGGTCTCGAGGTGCTCGCGCAGCAGACCGGGCTGACCCCGGTGGTCACGCTCGGGACATTCTATTTTCGTGAGCGTCGCTTTCTCGCCCACCAGGTCTATGCCGGTTCGAGCGTACCCTGGGGTGAAAAGGACGTGCTCAAGGGGAGCGTGATCGCGCGCAACCTGAACACGCTGACCGTGGTCGGTGCAACGGTGGAATTCGACGACGGGCATTTCGTTTTCAACGATGAAATCGAGGTGCTGATCGACGATACGACCCGGGTAACCAAGCAGGGCGACCCCGGAAACCATCACGTCATCGACGATATCAGCGTCGGCCAGAGAGTCACGGTAATCGGTGAGTTATCCGACGACGGCAGCACGATGAACGCAACCGGGGAGGGCCTCGTGCGGATGCTTTACAGCCACGTAACCGGGCTGGTCGCATCGGTATCGCCGCTCGAAGTCGACCTGCAGCACGTCAACCGGCGCCTGGTGCAGCGTTACAATTTTTCCGGCACCGGCATCGATCCGGATAACGACGCGGATCCCGAGCATTACCAGATCGATAGCGGCCTGTTGTCGCTTAACGGTCTCGGGCTGGCAGAGCCTGTGCGGGTCAACGGTTTCCCGACTCCCTTCGGCAGTGCACCGCTCGATTTTGTCGCCAAGACAATCATCGATCTCGGCGGGCTGCCGGCCAAAATGCTGATGTCATACGGTGCCGCCGGCAGCGAAACCGCGGTGCAGACGCTCGACGAGAGCGGCATGCTGCTCGATCTGGAATCGGCAACCGGGCGGCATCACCTGAAACAGGCCGGCGTGGTGACCGATATCGCGACGCTGCCGGGCGTGCCGTTTATCGAGCCGGGGCCGAATGCCGGCCTGTACGCGATCAGCCAGGGGCGCCGGGTTCATGTCTACCTTGACTGGAATCGTTACCAGGCCGCGCTCAACGATCTGTTGACGAATGGACACGAAGTGGTCTTCGTGATCGCCAAGGGAGATTACGATGCA
>JBFGQE010000090.1:0-9932 GCA_041564355.1 Gammaproteobacteria bacterium
AGGAGTTTTCGTTTGGGCTGTGTTTTTTCGCCGATTTACCCATGGATTCCCCCAGTTGTTCGAGCAGTTCCTTCTGTTCCGAATTTAATTTTACCGGAGTTTCGACCACAACGCGGCAGATAATATCGCCCACCGGCCCGCCTCGCACCGGCTTGACGCCCTTGCCGCGCATGCGAAAAAGCTTATGCGTCTGGGTGCCCGCCGGGATTTTAAGGTTCAGTCGGCCGTCGAGACTCGGCACCTCGAGTTCCCCGCCGAGCGCCGCGGTCACGATACTGATCGGCACTTCGCAATAAAGATCGGCGTTATCGCGCTGGAAAATCGGGTGTGGCGTGACGTGGATTTGTACGAACAGGTCTCCGGGCGGCGCACCGGCCTCACCCGCCTCGCCTTCGCCCGCAAGACGAATGCGATCGCCGTTATCGACACCCGCGGGCACCTCGACCGAGAGCGACTTGTGTTCCCTGACCCGGCCCGCACCCTGGCAGCTGCCGCAGGGATCGGTGATCGTCGTCCCCTTGCCGCGACAGTTCGGACAGGTTTGCTGGACCGAGAAAAAACCCTGCTGCATGCGCACCTGGCCGTGACCGCCGCAGGTGGAGCAGGTTTCCGGCGACGTGCCGGGCTTGGCGCCGCTGCCCGAGCAGGTGGTGCAATGCTTTAACGTGGGTACGCGAATTTTGACCGTGGTGCCGGCCACGGCGTCTTCCAGGCTCAGCTCGAGATTGTACTGCAGGTCGGCGCCCTTGCGTACGCGCGAGCGACCGCCACCGCCGAAGATGTCGCCAAAGATATCGCTGAACGCGTCGCCAAAACCGCCGCCGAAGCCACCAGCGCCTGCGGATTGATCCACTCCGGCATGTCCGAACTGATCGTAGGCGGCACGCTTGTTCTGGTCGGAGAGCACGTCGAATGCTTCCTTGGCTTCCTTGAAGCGCATCTCGGACTCGGCATCGTCCGGGTTACGGTCCGGATGGTACTTCATCGCCAGGCGTCGAAACGCCTTTTTGATCTCGGCATCCGAGGCGGAGCGGGAAACCTCCAGCACTTCATAAAAATCGCGTTTTGACATTGCTCGCTTCTATAAACAATAAAAACCTGGCGTGTATTGCGACACGCCAGGTTTTCTTACTTCACCGACATAGATTACTACTTTTTATCGTCTTTGACTTCCTCGAATTCCGCGTCGACCACATCGTCGTTGGCGTCGGCCTGTGAGGCGTTGGCATCGACCGGGTCCGGGCCATCGCCGGCTTCACCTGCGTTCGCCGAGTAGGCTTTCTCGGCAAGCTTGGCGGAAGCCTCGGCCAGGGCCTGGGTTTTCGCTTCGATGGCTTCGCGATCCGTACCCTCGAGCTCCTTTTTCAGGTCCTCGATGGCTGTCTCGATCTTCGACTTGTCTTCGTCATCGACCTGGTCGGCAAGATCCTTCAGCGACTTTTCCGCGGCGTGGATCATCGCATCGGCCTGGTTGCGCAGCTCGACGGTTTCGCGATGCTTGCGGTCCTCGTCTGCATGCGCCTCGGCATCCTTGATCATCGCATCGACTTCATCATCCGACAGGCCGCTGGAGGCCTTGATCACGATCTTTTGTTCCTTGCCGGTCGCCTTGTCCTTGGCCGATACGTTGAGAATGCCGTTGGCGTCGATGTCGAAGGTGACTTCGATTTGCGGCACACCGCGCGAGGCCGGCGGAATGTCGGACAGGTCGAAACGACCCAGTGACTTGTTCGCCGTGGCAACATCGCGTTCACCCTGCAGAACGTGCACGGTAACCGCGGTCTGGTTGTCTTCGGCGGTGGAGAATGTCTGCGAAGCCTTGGTCGGGATCGTCGTGTTCTTCTCGATCAACTTGGTCATCACGCCGCCGAGCGTCTCGATGCCGAGCGACAGCGGAGTCACATCGAGCAGCAGTACGTTCTTGACGTCGCCACCGAGTACACCAGCCTGAATCGCGGCGCCACAGGCAACCGCTTCGTCGGGGTTGACATCGCGCCGCGGGTCGCGGCCGAAGAAGTTCTTGACGACTTCCTGCACCTTGGGCATGCGGGTTTGACCACCGACCAGGATGATGTCGTTGATATCGGATACCGACACACTGGCATCATCGAGGGCGACTTTGAGCGGATCGATGGTGCGCGCGATCAGGTCGTCGACCAGCGACTCCAGCTTGGCCCGGGTGATCTTGATGTTGAGGTGCTTCGGCCCCGATGCGTCCGCGGTGATATACGGCAGGTTGACATCGGTTTGCTGGCTGGAAGACAGCTCGATCTTGGCTTTTTCGGCGGCGTCCTTGAGCCGCTGCATGGCCAGCGGATCGCCGCGCAGATCCATGCCCTGGTCTTTCTTGAACGCGTCGGCGAGATAGTCGATCAGGCGCATATCGAAGTCTTCACCACCGAGAAAGGTATCGCCGTTGGTGGAGAGCACTTCGAACTGGTGCTCGCCGTCGACTTCGGCAACCTCGATAATGGAGATGTCGAAAGTACCGCCGCCGAGGTCGTAGACCGCGATCTTCTTGTCGCCGGACGACTTATCCATGCCATAGGCCAGCGCCGCTGCGGTCGGTTCGTTAATGATTCGCTTGACCTCGAGGCCCGCGATCTTGCCAGCGTCCTTGGTTGCCTGGCGCTGCGAGTCATTGAAATAGGCCGGCACCGTGATAACGGCTTCGGTCACTGCTTCACCGAGATAATCCTCGGCGGTCTTTTTCATCTTTTGCAGCACCCGCGCGGAAATTTCCGGGGGCGCCATTTTCTTGCCATTGACCTCTACCCAGGCATCGCCGTTATCGGCCTTGATGATCTTGTACGGCACCAGGTCGATGTCTTTCTGGACTTCCTTTTCATCGTAGCGGCGGCCGATCAGACGCTTAACCGCGTAGAGCGTGTTGCTCGGATTGGTAACTGCCTGCCGCTTGGCCGGTTGCCCAACCAGGATTTCATCATCGTTGCCGAAGGCAACAATGGATGGAGTGGTGCGATCGCCCTCGGCGTTTTCGATAACCTTGGGTTTGCCACCCTCCATTACCGCCACGCAGGAATTCGTGGTCCCGAGGTCTATGCCAATAATTCTTCCCATTTGTTTGCTCCAAATCTGAATCGGTGAAACTTACACTGGAAGTAAGGTTTGATTCATTGCTTTCAAGTCAATTCGCGCATTTTTTTTAAGGTTTTTACTTGGCCACCACGACCATGGCTGGCCGCACCAGCCGATCGTTCAGGGCAAATCCTTTCTGCATGACCTCGATTACCGTGTTCGACTGGGCATCTTCGGCCTCTATCATGCTGATCGCCTGGTGCCTCTCCGGATCGAATTGCTCGCCTAACGGATCGATTTGTTCGAGTCCCTGTTTTTCCAGTACCTGCAGGAACATCTTCATCGTCATCTCGGAGCCCTCGCGAATACTCTCCAGCGTCGCGTTGTCGGCGCTGGCCGCGGATTGTCCCATTTCCATACTGTCGACGATCGGCAGCAGGTTTTCGATAAAGCTTCTGAGCGCGTATTTGTGTGCGTTTTCAACGTCGCGCTCCGCGCGCTTGCGATTGTTTTCGATTTCGGCACGCAGACGCATCATCTGGTCCCAGTAATCCTGGATCGTCTCCTGGGCCTTGGCCAGCTGATCCTCGACCGATTCCGCGTCGGCCTCCTGATCCTCATGAACATGCGGCACCACGTCTTCCAGCTCGGCATGATCCGCTTCGGTAGTGAGTGCCGATTCCTCTTTCACGTCGATTTTGGATTGCTCTGACGACATCAATGGCTCCGTTCAATTCAATTTGTCAGGGGTCCGGCCTGCATTGCCGATCTGTGCCGGCTGCCGCCCGAATCACCGCTAATTTAAGGGTTATTTCTGTGTATTCAAGGCCGAAGTTAACAATTTGGCGGTGATATCGACCACCGGGATCACCTGCCCGTAGGCTATCCGGGTCGGACCGATGACGCCGAGTACGCCGACTATCTCGCCCTCGATGTGATACGGCGCACCGACCACGCTGCAGTCGCGCAGCACCGAGTAGCCCGATTCGCTGCCGATAAATATCTCGACACCGTCCGCGGAGGTGCAGCCGTCAAGCAGTTTGAGCAAGTCCGTTTTTTCATTAAACACATTAAAAAGATCACGTAACTTATTGATATCTGACAGTTCTGCATACTGCAGCAGGTTGGATTCGCCACTCGTCAACAGGTCGTCGTGCGCGCTTAGATTGCACACCTCCTCCATCGCTGCGAGCACGGTTGCCATGATATCGTTGACGTCGCCGCGCAGTTCGGACAATTCGTCCAGCAACTGCTGGCGCGCCGATTCGAAGCTGCGACCGACCAGGTATCGGCTCAGGGTTTGCGCCGCCTCGTGCAGCTCGAGTTCGGTGTAATCTCGGTCCAGGTGGATAACCTTGTTGTGCACCTCGTCCTGATTGATGACCAGGATGACGAGCACGCGTCGGTCACTGAGTTTCATGAATTCGATATGCCTCACCTCGGCCGGTGCGATATGGGTCAGGCTGACAATGCCGGCAAGGCGGGTGACGCGCGACAGGATATCCGATGCGCTGTGAATCAGGTCGGTCGAGGTCTTGTCACTGCTGAAATTCAGCGAAATCGTGCGTTCGGCCTGCTTCGCCATGTCACCGATCTCGAGCAGGCTGTCGATGTAAAAGCGGTAGCCGGCCTCGGTGGGAACGCGTCCGGCCGAAGTATGCGGGGAATCGACCAGGCCCATGTCTTCGAGGCGCGCCATGATGTTGCGTATGGTCGCCGAGCTGACGTCCAGGCCCGATAACTGTGCAAGTTTCTTCGAACCAACGGGCTGCGCATCCTGCGTATACGAATTGATCAGCTGCCGCAACAACAGCTGCGCACGCTCGTCAAGTTCGTATTTTTCAGTCATCGGGTCTGTTATATTGTCGCCAGGCGTCAGTGTAGCCTTAATTACCTTACAGTAAAGTATCTACAAGATACCACAACCTCGCTCGGACGGCGGGATCATGGACCAGTTAGCCAGAAATAATGTCGGTAAAGTTTAATTCAATAGGCCTGGTAGTACGCAGCGATATGCAGTCGCGCCAGCAGGACATCCTGCGGGTCGCCGAGGTGCTCGGCCGCCATGCCGAGGTGCTCGTACATTGCCTGGATTTCAAGCAACCCACACCCGGGCTGAACACGCTCACGCTGGGCGAACTGGTAGACCGCGCCGACCTCGTGATTTCGCTCGGCGGCGATGGCACCCTGCTGACCTCGGCGCGCGCGCTGGTGGACAAGAATACCCCCTTGCTCGGCATCAACATGGGGCGCCTCGGATTTCTTGCCGACGTCTCCTTCGCCAATTTCGAATCCTACCTCGAGGCGGTGGTCGACGGGCGCTATACGGTGGAGAAGCGTTACTTCATCGAGGGCAAGTTTTATCGCGGCGATGCATTGCACTCAACCAATATCGCGCTCAATGACATTATTCTGCATAGTTTCGAGTCGTCGAGCATGATCGAATACGAAATCAGTCGGGGTGGAGACCTGATCCATATTCAGCGCTCCGACGGCGTCATCGTTACTACACCGACCGGTTCGACCGCCTATGCATTATCCGGCGGCGGCCCGATCATGCACCCGTCGCTGGAAACGCTCGCGATCGTACCGATTTGCCCGCATACCCTGAGCAACCGGCCCATCGTCCTGCCCGCGGACCTGCCTATCGAGCTGCGCCTCGGCCAGGATTCGCTGGATGCCAAGGTCAGCTTCGACGGGCATTCGACAAAGATCTTCAAGCACGGCGACCACGTAAGCGTCACGCGCTACCCCGAACCGGTGACGCTGCTGCACCCGGAAGATTACGATTACTTCCAGGTATTGCGCGCCAAGCTTTACTGGAGTACCCACTACTAGTGCTGGAATCATTGCAGATCCGGGATTTTGCGATCATCGATTCGGTGCAACTCGAATTCGATTCGGGGCTGAGCGCCCTGACCGGGGAAACTGGTGCCGGTAAGTCAATCCTGCTCGATGCGATCAAACTGATCGCCGGCGACCGTGCCGACAGCGACTCGATTCGCAACGACTGCGAACGTGCCGAAATCAGCGTTTGCTTTAACCTCGACTCGGTGCCCGCGGCGATCGACTGGCTTGCCGAACATGAAATGAGCGCCGCAGGTGAATGCGTACTGCGCCGCGTGATCTCGGCTAATGGCCGCAGCAAGGCATTTATCAACGGGCACAACGCAACCCTGTTGCAGCTGCGCGAACTCAGCGAGTTGTTAATCGATATTCACGGGCAGCACGAGCACCAGTCACTGCAGAAAGCACAGGTGCAGCGCCGCCTGCTGGACGCATTCATCGGCGATTCGAGATTACTCGAGGAAGTCAGGCAAAAATTCAGCCGCTGGCGCGAGCTCGAGCATCAACTTCAGCAGGCCCGGGGTGGATCCCGTGAACGCGAAGAGCGGATCGACCTGCTCGGTCTGTACTGCGAGGAACTGAACCAGTTAAACCCGGCAGCTGACGAGTACGAGACCCTGCAGAATGACTATCGCCGACTGTCCAATGCCGGCATGCTGCTGGAAAAGACCGCCGCGGTGCTGGGCCAGCTGTACGAGAACGACGAGCAGAATATCCAGTCCGCGCTGGCGCAATGCGATGCGGTTTTGACCGAGTTACGCGAAACCGACGAGCGCTTGATATCGAGCCAGGAACTCGTTGCCGCGGCAATGATCCAGTTACAGGAAGCAACCGCCGAGCTGCGCGCCTATCGCGACGGTATAGAACTCGACGAAGAGAGTCTCGCGAACACCAACGAGCGAATCGCCGCGCTGCAAAATCTGGCGCGCAAGCATCGCGTCGAAGTTGCCGAACTGGAGCAGCTCAGACACCGCCTCAATCGCGAACTCGAAGCGCTACAGGGCGGCGCTTTCGACCTGGACGCGATCGAGGCCGAACTCGACAAGGCGCGTGAAGACTACCGGTTCAGCGCCGGCGAATTATCGTTGAAACGCCGCCAGACCGCCGCGGCACTGTCCGAGCAGATCACCGAGGTCATGCAGCAGCTCGGCATGGAGGGTGGAAGTTTCGTCATCGATGTCGCCCCGCGCGACGAGTTTTCCGCGGAAGGCAGCGATCGCGTCGGCTACCTGGTCAGCGCCAATCCCGGACAACCGGCAAAAAGCCTGGCGCGTGTCGCCTCGGGAGGCGAGCTGTCGCGTATCAGTCTCGCGGTCCAGGTCATCATGAGCGAATCGTCACAAATTCCGACGCTGATATTCGACGAGGTCGACAGCGGAGTGGGCGGCGGCGTCGCCGAAATAGTCGGTAAGAAACTGCGCCTGCTCGGCGAGGAACGCCAGGTATTCTGTGTCACTCACCTGCCCCAGGTGGCATCCCAGGCGCATCATCACTATCGGGTAGATAAACTGCGCAAGGACGGCGATACGAAAACCGCCGTGGTTGCGCTGGATGCCGATCAGCGTCGCGACGAAATCGCGCGCATGCTCGGAGGCTTGACGATTACCGAGCAAACCCGAGCGCACGCGAGCGAGATGATCGCTGCGCAGGAATAAGCGGTTTATCGCAGGAAAAGCGGGCGCGCCCGAATCAGCTATTCTCGTTGAAATGACCGTAGAGCACCATCGTGTGCTCTGTGATCGTAAAACCATAACGCGCGGCAATTTCCTTTTGCCGTTGCTCGATTACCTCGTCGTAGAATTCGACCACCCTGCCGGTCGAAATATCGACCAGGTGATCATGATGTTCACCATCGTTGATTTCAAACACGGCATGTCCGCCGTCAAAATGGTGCCGCGTGACCAGGCCTGCGGTCTCGAACTGAGTCAACACGCGATAAACCGTGGCCAGCGCGATTTCCTCACCCGAATCGAGCAGCATCTTGTAGATGTCCTCGGCCTTCAGGTGACGATCCTCCGAGTTTTCCAGCAACTCGAGGATTTTCATTCGCGGCAGGGTGACTTTGAGCCCTGCGTTTTTGATATCTGCTGATTCCATAAAATGCGTCTGCCCTGTTTACAGTCGTGCAAGCATGACAGTATCATCGCTCCTTCCAAGCTGATGATCTGCGATATGACTGCGCGACTGCGACGAACACTCCTGCTAATCGGAGTGGCTATTGTAACACTGACCGCCTGCACGTATCGAATGGACATCCCACAGGGTAATCGTATCGATCCGGAACTTGTCGAGCAGCTCGAGATCGGCATGTCGCGCAACCAGGTCGAATTCCTGCTCGGCACGCCGGCTATCGTCGATCCGTTTCACCCCGACCAATGGCATTACGTCTATTTCTTCAAACGCGGCAAGGATGGGAAAATCGAGCAACGCAGCATGACGCTTACTTTCACCGGGGATCTGCTGTCTTCGATCGACGGAACGCTCAATCCTGGTTGATTGCGCCGCCACCTTTCCTCGTTTTCAAACCGCGCGCGGCACGTTGTCGACGGATCTCTTTCGGATCGGCGATTAGCGGTCGATAAATTTCGATGCGATCACCGTCGCAAAGCTCATAATCATCGTCGATCTGCTTGCCGAAAACGCCGAGCGGGCTGGCGTCGATTTCGATCTCGGGAAACTGATCGGCGATGCCGGAAAGCCGTACCGTTTCGCGCGCGGAAGTGCCTGGTGCGACCTCGAGCTCGAGGATAAGCTGCCTGGCAGGCGTGGCATAAGCGACTTCGATCTGCAGTTTCCTAGCTTTCATTCAATGCTCTCGCCCGGTCGCAAAAAGAATCGACCAGCGTGTTGGCAATCTTGGTAAACGCGGGCGCGATAATCGCGGCCGCGATCCCACGCTTCATCTCGAAACGCAATAAAAGTTCTATCCTGCAGCCTTCGTTCTCGATCGCTTCGAAGGACCAGTTGCCTTCGAGGAAACGGAATGGGCCCTCAACCAGGTTCAGCCGAATCGATTCACCCGGCACCAGTTCATTACGTGTCTTGAACCATTGCCTCAGCCCCCCTTTCTCGATCAGGATCGAGGCTTCCATCGTATTCTCATCGGCATGGTGGATCCGCGCTCCGCCGCACCAGGGTAGGAACTCCGGATACGACTCGACATCGTTGACGATTCGGTAAAGCATTGTAGCCGGGTAAGGCAGCAGCGCGCTGCGCCTGATCTCGGGCATCAGATGACTCCCAGTCCGGCCAGAATCACGATCAGCATCAATACCGGCACGATATAGCGCAACAGGTAATTCCAGATCTCGAACCAGAAGTGTCGCGACAACCGCAATTCACCGTGACTGATCTCGCGCGGTATCTTCCAGGCGACGAATAGGCACAGGAACAGGGCAACGGCCGGCTGCACCAGATGACTGGATACGAATACCAGCACGTCGCGGAATCCCGCGTTATGCACCAGTCGATACGCCTGGTCACCGAAAAACAGGGCAACCGTAAAGCCCTCACCGTTCCACACGCTATGCGCGAGCACGACTCCAAGGCCGAACAGCCAGATTCCAATTCCAAGCATGCAGGCCGATCGGACCCGGCTATATCCGGTTTTACGCTGCAGATACGTAACCGGCGCTTCGAGCAGCGCGATCGATGTGGTGATCGCGGCGATTGTCATGAGCAGAAAAAACAGGGCCGTGAATAGCGCGCCATTGGAAAATTGCGCCAGCACGATAGGCATGACGCGAAATGCGAATTGGCTATCGACGCCGGGTTCATAACCCGCCGAGAGCATCAGCGCATTGATTGCGAGGCCGGTAAAAATCGAGAATACCAGGTCGAGCGTGATCACCAGTGCCGCCGAGTACCCGATCGAAATCTGCCCCGGCAAGTAACGACCGTAAGCCATCATGATGCCTAGTCCCAGGGCGAGGGTGTAAAATGCGCGCTGCAGGGCGAGCACTGGCGTTTTCGAGTCGATCGCCGCGAAAACCGCGTACAGGATATACTGGATGCTGCCCCGGAGTCCCGACGACATTGCCGCGAGA
>JBFGQE010000091.1:0-9812 GCA_041564355.1 Gammaproteobacteria bacterium
CCGAAATACCGGAGAGATGGCTGAGTGGTCGAAAGCGCTCCCCTGCTAAGGGAGTATACGTTAATAGCGTATCGAGGGTTCGAATCCCTCTCTCTCCGCCAGATATAAAAAAGCCCCGCATCGCGGGGTTTTTTTATATCTGGCGGAGAGAGAAGGTAAGGAGATCCCTCGTGGTTCGACAAAATGCGCCAGCATTTTGGACCGCCGCAGGCGCCGCGCAGCGGGCGAAACGCGAGAGGCAATCGCGTTTCGAGTCTATCCCTCCTCAAAGCCTTTTCCGCTGCCGACGAGAAGGACGCGGATTGCGCCCTGGCAATACTGCCAACCAGCAACTTTACCGAGTTGCAACCGAAATCACTAAAACCGGGCCCGTATTTTGCTACCATGCGTTTTTTTCCAGATAAAGTTTCATGTTAACCGTTATTTCACCAGCCAAAACCCTCGATTTCGAGACCCCGACACCGGTCGACAGCTACTCCCAGCCGGCACACCTGAGCCAATCGCGCAAGCTGGTACGTCGGCTGCGCCAACTGTCGACCGATGGGCTCAAGGACCTGATGCGGGTCAGCGACAATATCGCCGAATTGAACCAGCAGCGCTTCAAGCAGTGGAAAACGCCATTCAGGCCCGACAACGCGCGCCAGGCGTTATTCGCGTTCAAGGGCGACGTTTATGTCGGGCTCGATGCAAACAGCATGGCACCTGACGACGTCGAATTCGCCCAGGCACACCTGCGCATCCTGTCGGGGCTTTACGGTATCCTGCGCCCACTCGACCTGATGCAGCCTTACCGGCTCGAAATGGGTACGCGGCTGGACACCGAGGCCGGTAGCAACTTGTACCAGTTCTGGGACCAGCGCATTACCAAAAGCCTGAACCAGGAATTGAATCAGGCGGATTCCAGAGTCCTGGTCAACCTTGCCTCGGGCGAATACTTCAAGTCGATCAAGCCCCGGGAGCTGAAGGCCGACGTTATCACGCCGGCGTTTCGGGAGTATCGTGACGGTGAGTATCGATTCATCCAGTTCTATGCCAAGAAAGCGCGTGGTTCCATGGCTCGCTACCTGATCGACAATCGCATCGACCGGGCCGAGGATCTCAAGTCTTTCGACCGCGACGGCTATCGATTCGCGCCGAAGCTGTCAAACGAAAGGGAGTGGGTGTTCACACGCGGACGCTAGTCCGCGTCTGGCCCAGGGCTGGCCTTGGTCGAGCTCTCCCCCACCGCCTACCGGGTCCAGCTCGTTTCTGGACTGATCGCTGCCATCGCGGTGGTAGCGATCCTGATCATCTCCCCGGGAATCGACAGTCGTTCGCTGAGCACGCTGGAAAAGATCCAGAAACGCGGTTACCTGAACGTGCTGACGCTGAACAGCGCGACGACCTATTACCAGGATATCGAGGGCCCGAACGGTTTCGAGTATCACCTCGCCAGCTGGTTCGCCGATTCGATTGGCGTCAAACCGCGATTTATCGCGGTTTCCCGTTTCGCCGACCTGTATCCCGAGCTGCTCTTCGGCAGCGGTGACCTTGCCGCCGCCGGCATGTCGAAGGACGAATCGAGTTTCAGTCGTTCGGTAGCCTATGGTCCGCGTTACTACGAGGTCACGAACCAGGTACTCTATCGCAAGTTTCGCGCCGACCGTCCGCGAAAAATCGGAGACCTGGTCGGCGGTACACTCAAGGTCATCAGCGGCACCGCGCACGTCAAGCTACTGCACGATTTGCAGCAACAATACCCGCAACTGAACTGGATCGAGGTCGAAGACATCGCCGCCGAGGAACTGATCGAGCAGGTCGATGCCGGCGGGGTCGATTATATCCTCGCTGATTCGCACGAAATCGCTCTGCAGCGACGTTACTTTCCGGAACTGCGGATCGCCTTCGAACTCGGCGAACCGCGCCAACTGCGCTGGGCTTTCAATATTTCCAGCGACGACAGCCTGGCGCTCGCGATCGATACTTTTTTCGAACAAATCACCCGCGACGGTCGTCTCGATCAGTTAATTCACCGCCACTACAGCCACGTGGAACGTTTCAACTATTCCGATATCCGTACTTTCACGCGGCGCATCAGGACGCACCTGCCGAAATACGAGGCGCTGTTTAGGCGCGAAGCCGACGCGGTCGGCCTCGACTGGCGCCTGCTTGCGTCGATTGGCTACCAGGAATCACTGTGGAACCCGCGCGCGAGATCGCCAACCGGCGTACGCGGACTGATGATGCTGACGCTGACCACGGCGAAACAAATGGGGGTGAAAAACCGTCTCGACGCGGCGCAAAGCGTTCGCGGCGGAGCGCGTTACATCGCCAGGGTATTGAAACGCGTACCCAAACAGATCGCGGAACCGGATCGCACCTGGTTCGCACTGGCCGCGTACAACGTCGGCTTCGGTCACGTCGAGGATGCGCGAATCATTACCCAGCAGCGCGGCGGGGACCCGGACCGCTGGATCGACGTCAAGCAAAACCTGCCGTTGCTCGCGCGCAAGAAATGGTACAAGAACACCCGCTACGGCTACGCGCGCGGCTGGGAACCGGTCAAGTACGTCGAAAACATCCGTCTTTACTACGAATACCTGATCGGAATCGAATCGAAAGCGTTACGCGGCGCGACGCCTGAAGAGCCGATCGAAGACGTGGCGCCCCTTCCTCCCAGCCTGTGACGTGAAAACCGGGGGAAACCGGGGACAGTATACTTAATTCCCCTGGGAATTAAGTATACTGTCCCCGAGTTACCGAGTTACGCACTCGTTTTCCTGGCCGAGGCTTTGGCCAGACGCTTCGCGGCAAAGAATTCGCCCAGGATTGCGCTGCACTCGTTGCCGAGCACGCCGCCGTCGATTTGCGGCCGGTGATTGAAGCGGCCGCTTTCGAACAGGCGTTGCGCGCTCTCGATCGCACCGGTCTTCGGTTCCGCTGCGCCGTAGACGATTCGCGCGACACGCGCATGCACCAGCGCGCCGACGCACATCGTGCAGGGCTCGACCGTGACGTAGAGCGTGGTTCCGGGCAAACGATAATTGCGCAGCTTTTGTGCGGCCTCGCGCAATACGACAATCTCGGCATGCGCGCTCGGGTCGTGGCTGCGAATCGGCTGGTTGAAACCGCCCGCGATCAACTCGCCGTCGGCACCGATCAGCACCGCACCGACCGGCACTTCATCGGCCTCGGCCGCCCGCCTGGCTTCCGCCAGCGCGCAACGCATCCAGTCCTCGTCGGATGACGTCATTCCCACTCGATCGTGCCGGGCGGCTTGCCCGAAATATCATAAACCACGCGTGATATTCCCTCGATCTCGTTCATGATGCGACGCGATACGTGATCGAGAAAGTGGTACGGCAGATCGGCCCAGCGCGCGGTCATGAAATCGATGGTCTCGACCGCGCGCAGGCTGACGACATGGTTATAGCGCCGCCCGTCACCGGTCACGCCGACCGACCGGACCGGCAGGAACACGACGAAGGCCTGCGATACCTGGTCGTACAGATCGTGGTTGCGCAATTCCTCTATGAAGATGTGATCCGCGAGGCGCAGCGTATCGGCGTATTCCTTTTTCACCACGCCGAGAATGCGGACGCCGAGGCCCGGGCCGGGAAACGGGTGGCGGTAAACCATCTCGCGCGGCAGGCCGAGTTCGACGCCGATCTGGCGCACCTCGTCCTTGAACAGCTCGCGCAGCGGTTCGACCAGCTCAAGCTTCATCTCCTCGGGCAGACCGCCGACATTGTGGTGCGACTTGATCAGGTGCGCTTTGCCGGTCTTGGCGCCGGCGGACTCGATCACGTCGGGGTAAATCGTGCCCTGGGCAAGCCAGCGCGCGTCGTTTTGCTTGCCGGCTTCCTCTTCGAAAATTTCGATGAACAAATTGCCGATCGCCTTGCGCTTGTGTTCCGGATCATCGAGGCCACCGAGTTTCGCCATGAAGCGATCCTCGGCATCGACGCGAATCACGTGCACGCCCATGTGTTCGGCAAAGGTTTCCATGACCTGGTCGCCCTCGCGGTAGCGCAGCAGGCCGGTGTCGACGAAGATACAGGTCAACTGGTCGCCGATTGCCTTGTGCAACAATGCCGCAACCACCGACGAGTCGACACCGCCCGACAGACCGAGAATGACCTCGTCCTTGCCGACCCGCGCGCGCACCTCGGCAATCGATGCGTCGATAATATTCGCCGAGGTCCAGGCCGAGCCGCAACCGCAGATCTGGTGCAGGAAGCGCGCGTAGATCGCCGCGCCCTGCCGCGTGTGCGTCACCTCGGGATGAAATTGCAAACCGTAGATACGTCGCTGCTCGTCGGCCATGCCGGCGATCGGCGCGCCGTCGGTGCTCGCCATCAGCTTGAATCCGGGGGGGAGTTCGGCAACCCGGTCGCCATGCGACATCCACACGTCGAGCATGCCGTGACCTTCGTCGGTAGCGTGGTCCTGAATATCGCGCAGCAGCTCGGTATGCCCCCGCGCGCGCACGCTGGCGTAACCGAATTCACTCTTGCCGACGTTTTCGACCTTGCCACCGAGCTGTTGCGCGATCGCCTGCATGCCGTAGCAGATCCCGAGGATCGGCAACCCGAGTTCGAACAATTCGGCCGGAACTTCCGGACGATCGCTATCCAGGGTTGATTCCGGGCCGCCCGAGAGTATGAAACCACGCGCGCCGAAATCGCGGATCTGCGTGAACTCCGCATCCCAGGGGTAAATTTCGCAGTAAACCCCGGATTCGCGCACGCGACGCGCAATCAGCTGGGTGTACTGCGAACCGAAATCCAGGATCAGGATCCTGTCGTCATGCAGGTCAGTCATTAAAGGCGGTAGTTGGGAGCTTCTTTGGTAATCGTCACGTCGTGAACGTGCGACTCGTTCATGCCGGCGTTGGTTACGGTAACGAACTCGGGCCGAACGCGCATTTCATCGATGGTGCGACAACCGACGTAGCCCATGCTCGAGCGAACGCCGCCGAGCAGCTGGTAAATCGTGTTGGTCAGGGGACCTTTGTACGGCACACGGCCCTCGATACCCTCTGGGACCAGCTTCTCGTCGGCGCTATCGGCCTGGAAGTAACGGTCGCTGGAGCGGTTTTGCATCGCGGCGATCGAACCCATGCCGCGGTAGGACTTGTAGGAGCGGCCCTGGAACAACTCGACCTCGCCGGGCGCTTCCTCGGTTCCGGCGAACATGCTGCCGATCATGACCGCGTGCGCACCGGCAACCAGCGCCTTGGCGATATCGCCGGAAAAGCGGATACCGCCGTCGGCGATCAGCGGGATATCGGTATCGGCAAGCGCCTCGGCGACGTTGCTGATCGCCGATATCTGCGGCACACCGACGCCGGCGACGATGCGCGTGGTGCAGATAGACCCCGGACCAATGCCAACCTTGACCGCATCCGCGCCCGCATCGACGAGGTCGCGCGCCGCCGCGGCGGTCGCAATGTTGCCGCCGATAACCTGGGTTTCGGGGAAGTTCTTTTTCACCCAGGCGACGCGCTCGAGCACGCCGCTGGAATGACCGTGCGCGGTGTCGACGACAATGACATCGACCTCGGCCTCGACCAGCGCGCGCACCCGCGCCTCGGTTTCGTCACCGGTGCCGACCGCGGCGCCGACGCGCAAGCGACCGAATTCGTCCTTGCAGGCCTGCGGGTAAATCGTCGTGTTGAGAATATCCTTGACCGTGATCATGCCCCTCAGCTCGCCGCCCTCGTTGACCACGAGGACACGCTCGAGGCGATGCTTGTGCAGCAGATCGAGGACTTCATCCTTGTCCGCGCCCTCGCCTACCGTGACCAGGTTGTCGCGTACGGTCATGATCGAAGACACCGGCTGATCCAGGTTTTTTTCGAAGCGCAGATCCCGCTTGGTGACGATCCCGGCGAGACCGTCTTCGCCGATCACGGGCAAACCCGAAATTTTTCGCTGTTCGGTCAGCGCCACCACATCACGTACCAGGGTTTCGGGTGAAATCGTGATTGGATCCTTGATCACGCCAGACTCGAATTTCTTGACCCGGGATACTTCTTCGGCCTGCTCCTCGACCGACAGGTTCTTATGCACGATCCCGAGACCGCCCTCCTGCGCAATGGCGATGGCGAGGCGGGATTCGGTCACCGTGTCCATTGCCGCCGAAACCAGCGGAATCTTGAGTTCGATACTGCGCGTCAGGCGCGTGCCGAGCTGCGTATCGTTGGGCAAAACGTCCGACCTCGCCGGCACCAGCAACACATCGTCGAAGGTGAGGGCTTCCTGGCTAATTCGCATGACAGCTCCGGGGCGTTGTTGCAAAGCGCGATTATAAAGTAATGCCGCGGATTGCGTAAGTGAGATTATTGGAATTGGCGCGGGTCGGTTAGAATACGGCCTCGTTTCCCGGTCGATATTTCGCCATGCAACCCGTACCACCCGTGCAAGAAACCATCTGGACGGTTTCCGCGCTGAATTTCGAAGTCAAGACCCTGCTCAGCCGCGGCATCGGCAAGATCTGGATCGAAGGTGAAATTTCCAACTTTTCCCGGCCCGCCTCGGGGCACTGGTACTTTACCCTGAAGGACGAAAAGTCGCAGGTCAGCGCGGCGATGTTTCGCGGCAGCAACAGCCGGGTAGGCTTTCAGCCGCAGAACGGGCAGAAGGTCCTGTTGCGCGCCCAGGCCACGCTTTACGAACCGCAAGGCAAGTACCAGCTGATCGTCGATCATCTCGAAGATGCCGGAGTCGGCGAACTAATGCGGCGCTACGAGCAGCTCAAGGCAAAACTGGCGCAGGAGGGCCTGTTCGACGCCGCGTCGAAAAAGCCGTTACCGTCCCATCCGCAACGGATCGCGCTGGTGACCTCGGCCAGCGGCGCCGCGATTCGCGACGTGCTGTCGGTCATCGCTCGTCGCGCGCCGCATATTCCGGTGCTGGTATTTCCGACACCGGTGCAGGGCGAGACGGCCGCGGCGCAAATACGCGCCGCGCTCGAGCGGGTGCGCATCCACGCGCAGTGCGACATCGTGCTGCTGGTCCGGGGCGGTGGCTCGCTGGAGGACCTGTGGTGTTTCAATGACGAGCAGCTGGCGCGGGATATCGCCGCCTTTCCGCTGCCGGTGGTGACCGGGATTGGCCACGAGATCGATTTCACGATTGCCGACTTCGCCGCCGACCTGCGCGCGCCGACGCCGTCGGTCGCGGCCGAAACGATCACGCCCGACCGCAACGAATTGATGCAGGGCATCGACGATCGGGTCGCGCGGCTCCGTGGCCAGCTCGAGCTGCGCCTGGAACGCTCGCGCGATCGCCTCGCTTCCCTGGTTGCGCGGCTCCAGCAGCAGCATCCGGTGCGTCAGTTCGCGCAGCTGCGCATGCGCCTGCAACACGCCAGCGCGGCGCTGCTCGCGCGCCTGCTGGGGCGCCTCGGCGAACACCGCCACCGCCTGCAGCTGCTCCGGTCCAATCTGATGCAACAGAGCCCGCGCGGCGCGATCGATCATCGACGCGAGCGCGTGACACAACTGCACGCAAGGCAACTTGCGTCGATCCGGCAGAAAATCCTGCTCGCACGGCACCAGGTCAACCTGCAGCTGCGGTCGCTTGACGCGCTGAACCCGGCGAAAACACTGGCGCGCGGATTCGCCACGATCAGCAAGGCCGACAAGCTGGTAACCTCGGTCACACAGCTCGAGCGTGACGACGACGTGCGCATCACGCTCAGCGACGGCAGCGCCGACGCCCGCATCAAGTAACGCCGCCGGGAGATACCCTGCGCACCGGTTCAGCCGGTAATCAATTCGAACTTGCGTAAACGCCGGGTAATCTTCCCGCTGCAGCGGGTACCTTTGTGGTTAAAGAGGATATTTCCGGCGACGAAAGTATCGTTCGCCAGACTTCCGTCACGATTAGAAATCGCTTAACAGGCGGCCGTAGCCGTCGAAGCGGTCGTCGACGCCGGCCAGGCGCAGGCAATCCCAGATCATCGCCTGATTGCTGCAAATCGCCGGTTTTCCAGCGCGCTGTTCGATCTCGCCGATCACGTCCAGGGTGCGCAGGGCGCCGCAGGAAACGAAAATCGCATCGGCGTCGACGCGATCCTGGTCCAGCGCGAACTCGGCGATGTAATCGGGCGCGACGCGCACCATGTCGCTGTCCTTTTCGAGATTCAGACCACACAGGGAAATGACTTCGAACCCGGACTGTTCCAGGTATTCGACTTCACGCCGGTTGACCTCGTCGAGGTACGGCGTGGCGACGACGATGCGGCGCGCGCCGACCGCGTTCAGCGCGCGTATCACGCCGCTGATCAACGACGTGGGCTGGGCGTCGGGCGCGCCCTTGCGCAACTCGGCGAACACGCGCTCCTCGCCGATTACCAGGCTGCCGGAGGTGCAGGCGTAACAGACCACGTCGAGGCTGCCATCGGGCAGCAGGCTGGCCGCGCAATCGGCGAGCAAATCGGCCTGCGCGGCCAGTGACTCGTTGGTAATCGAATCCGGGATCGCGGCGCGGGTAAAGTGGATACCGACGCCCGGCGGACGCAGCCGCATCACGTCGTCCTGCACGGTTTGCTCGGTGGCGAGGAGCACGTAGCCGATCTTGGCGCGCGCGTGACGACCGGCATCGAAACGAATCTCCTGCGGGGCTGGCCGTAAAATCGATGACGAAGACATAGCGTGAAAGCCTTTCCCTTGAACTGGACCCTGTGATATATACACCCGTCTGCTCCCACGATCCAGGATTTCCCATGCTTGACCAGGCCCGCAGCCGCACGATCGAGTTCCAGTCCCGCCTTCGCGACGCCGATATCGATCTCGCCATCATCACCGACGAAAGTTCGATTGCTTACCTGGCCGGCTTCTGGGGTTACCTCTCGGTAGAGTTCGGCCGGCCCACGTTCCTGCTGGTGCGGCCCGATTCCGCGCCGCAGGTCATTACGCCGCTGATGGAGAGCGAAATGGTATCGGCGATGACCTGGGTCGAGGACGTCGTTACCTGGGAAGACGCCGGCGAACGCCGCTGGGAAAAAGTGCTCGCCGCGGCTATCGGCGCGAATCCGGGACGCATCGGCGTCGAGCGTGCCGCGCTGCCGCCGATCGTGCGCAACTGGTTCGACGATCAACTGCCCGGCATCGAACTGCACGACATCGCGCCACTGCTCGGCGCGATGCGCATGGTCAAGTCAGCCGAAGAAATCGAGGTTATGAAACAGGCCGGGCAAATTGCCGGCGCGATGATGCAGGCCGCCGAGGACGCGCTCGCCGAAGGCGCGCCCGAGTACGAGGCCGCGCTCGCGGTGATCAATGCGGGCACGCGCAAGGCCGCCGGCTTTCTCACCGCGAAGGGCTGGGAGGCGTTCATCTCGCCGATGATTCACAACCTGCAAATCATGCAGTCCGGTCGCGACACGTCGATGGTGCACCGCCGCGCCAGCGTCAAGGCGCTGCAAAAAGGCGATCCGGTTTATTTCTGCTTTTGCAACATGGCGCAGTTCAAGCAGTACAAGCTCGGCTTCGACCGCATGTTTTTCATCAAGGAAGTCTCCGGCGAGGCTGCCGAGGTGCAGCAGGCCGCGATCGACGCGCAACAGGCCGCGATCGCGGCGATGCGTCCCGGTGTGACCGCCGAATCCGTTGCCGAGGCCGCCGACGAGGTTTACCGTGAACGCGGTTATGCGACCGGTTACCGCACCGGGCGCTCGATCGGCATGGCATACCTCGAATCACCCGAGCTCAAGCACGGCGACAAGACCGTGTTACAAGCCGGAATGACCTTCGCCGTCGACGGCGGCATCAGCGTCGACGGCCGACTCGGCGGTCGCATCGGCGACTCGGTCGCGGTTACCGC
>JBFGQE010000092.1:0-9723 GCA_041564355.1 Gammaproteobacteria bacterium
ATCGCTATACGCGCCTGCCCGACGGTCGCTGGATGCCGGATACCTGGCCCTGCGAGGAATAACCCCGCCCCGGCGCATGCTCGCCCTTACAGCGTGATCGGGAAGCCCATTTTTCGCACCAGCGCGATCCACAGTTTGCGCCAACCACCTTTTTCGTCAAGCGTATCGAGCGCGTGCATCGTGATACTCGCGCCGATCCAGCGAAACGGCTCCGGCGGGATGTAGTTCGGCAGGGTCCGGGCGAACTGCATGCGCGTTTCCGCGATCGGTTCGCGATCGAGTATCGCCAGACCGATGCGCGAACCGAACCTGGACGCGGTCACGCCGAAACCCGAATAGCCCCCGGCGAAGACCATGTCACCCTGATGATACCTCTGGTAATGCACCGCCATGCGCGTGGTTAGCCCGATCGGTCCGCCCCACGCGTGGGAAAAGCGAACGCTGTCGGCGAGTTGCGGAAAGGTTCGATAGAAAGACTGCGCCAGCCGGACGTAGGGCGCCGCGCTGCGGTCCTGTTCCGGATCGGTATCGTCAGCGAAAAAATAACCGAGACGACCACCGAACAGAATCCGGTTATCCGCGGTCAGGCGCATGTAGTTGAGCTGGGTGCGCGTGTCGTAAATTCCCTGGCGGTGTTGCCAACCGACGGATTCCATTTGCGCGTCGCCGAGCGGTTCGGTGACGATGATGCGGTCGCGGATTGCGGCCACGCGACGACGAATATGTCGATGTCCGGCCGCGTAGGCGTTGGTGGCGAGCAGCACCCGTTGCGCGGTAATCCTCGCGCCGGGCGTGTCCACCTCGATGCCTTGAGCCGTTCTGTGATTGCGTCGATGCGGCGTATTTTCGTAGATGCTTACGCCAAGCTCGAGCGCGACGCGTTTCAGGCCGCGCACCAGTTTACCGGGGTGCACCGTGCCGCAGCGCTTTTTCGACCAGACGCCGGCATGAAAAATCGGCGAGTGAATCTCGGCCTGTACCGCTTTGCGATCGAGGCGCACTGCGTCGTGTCCGTACTTGAGGTAGAGTTGATATTCCTCGTCGATCTTCGCCAGTCCCTGGTCGCCGATCGAAACCTTCATCTCGCCGCCCCACTCGAGGTCGCAATCGATAGCGTGGTGTTCGAGGGTCGCCCGAAACCCGTCCATGTTTTCACGACCGAGCCGCTCGAGTTCGGCCACGTCTTGCGGAAAAATACGCTCGGTGTTGTCGATACCGTGCATCACCGAGGTCGACATGATCGCCGCCGGCCTGCCGCTGGCGCCGGTGGCCACGCTGCGCGCCTCGATCAGCACGACGTCGCGGTCCGGGTTTTGCTGCTTCGCCTGGATCGCGCCCCAGAGTCCGCAAAAACCACCACCGACGACGAGCAGGTCGCAAGCGATATCCTGAGTCAACGCGGGTTCATCGGCAACCGTCTCGAGGCTGTCGAGCCAGTAGGTAGTAAAGCGGGTGTCGGCGAGCGCGGCCAGGGCGCGTTCAGCGCTATCGTTCATCCGCACATGGTAGCACTTTTCGCTGCTGGCCCGCGTGACCGGTTGTTCAGTCTGCGCGGTTCAGGAAGGCTTCGATACCTGGCGTGCGGTAGCCATCCTCGCGCCACAGGATCGGAAAATAGTTTTCGTCGAGCTGGTTGTCGCCGAGTCGCTTGTAGCGGCTGTAGATCGGGCCGATACCCTGGTCGAAACGCTCCGGCACGTACTCGACATCGCTGCGCATCGCGTGCAGCACCAGCGAACGCCGTGGGGCCGGGCTGCGATTCTCGCCTGATCCATGCCAGGTCCAGCCATGGTGAAACGAGCCGCCGCCGGCCGGTACCTCGATGAACGCGATATCGGGTTCCACTCCCTCGCGCGCCGCCGCGTCCATCATCGGCTTGCGGTAATCCTCCGGGGCGTGAAATTCGCCCTCGGGCTCGCTCGGTTGCCAGCGGTGCGAACCGCGCACCAGCTCCATCGTGCCGCCCTCGGCGCGGGTTTCGTCCAGCGCGATCCAGCAGGTCAGGATTTCGGCAGGTTCAAACCAGGAAAGATAGGCATTGTCGCGGTGAAAGCCGAAAGATTTGGTCGCCGGCGGTTTCCAGATGACGTTGTCGATCATGATGCGCACGCCGGACCATCCGGCCAGTTCGCCGATGGCGCGGCCCAGTTCCTGGTCGAGCACGACTCGCGCGATCTCGCGATTGGCTTTCCAGCCGTTGCAGATCTGGCGCGCGCGGCTCGGGTCGCCGTCGGCCGCCTGCCAGTTGACTTCGTCGGGACGCACCCCGGTTTCGAAGCGGCCGTTGAACAGGTCGTCGAACGCGGCATGCAGGCGGGGCAGCAGCGCGGTGTCAATCATTTTATCGAGCGTAACGAACCCATCCCGGACGAACAGACGCCTGGTTCGATCGTCGATCCGGATCCTGGAAACGGGCGCTGCCACGGATTCCTCAGGCCGGCCAGTCTGTGCCGTCGGTGTAGCGCGTACCGCGGTGGCCTGTTTTCGCCACCGGCTGGTCGAGACGCTCTCCCGGCGCATCGACGATGATCAGGATGCGGGGTTTGCCCGAAGCGGGGTTGGTAGCCCCGGTGATGAATTCGCGGATCTTCAGCCGGCCGTGCAGCTGGTCGTTGAAAATCGTGTAGACGTAATCGCCGGGCTTGAGCCGCTTTGGCTCCTTGCCGGCCATGTGGAACTCGAATTCGCTGCGACTGCCGTCGTAGAGGGAGTCGAGGGTTTCCACGCCGGCCTGTGCCGGGATCGTCTTGGTAATGCCGAAGCTCATTGGTCTGCCATTTGCGTTTAACCCACCGCATCATAAAAAGGATCGCTCGAGCGGGCAATAAAACCTTGCGCGAAGATGCCTGCGGGATCGAGGTCGACGGTCGATTTTCGGTTGTTTAAAATAAATCTAAATGCTAATGATTATCATTTGTATTCTCATTTAGAATTTGATAGTTTATCGCTGACCTGTTGTTCTACCACTGGAGTGATACCGATGTACGGCCGCCTTTTCGATCTCAAGTCCTTTTTGTTAACCTCCGCAGGAGTGCTGCTTGCTTCCAGCCTGTTGCCGGCTTTCGCCGCGGAGCAGGAGGTCAATGTTTACTCGGCACGCAAGGAAGCCCTGATCCTGCCGCTGCTGCAGCGTTTCGAGGCGCAGACGGGAATCGAAGTCAACCTCGTGACCGGCAAGGCCGATGCGCTGCTCAAGCGGCTCGAAGCCGAGGGGCGATCGACGCCGGCAGACCTGTTTATCACGACCGACGCCGGGCGCTTGCAACGCGCCAAGGACGCCGGCGTCCTGCAGCCGGTAAACAACCCAAAACTGCTGCAACGCGTGCCGGTCCAGTTGCGTGACCGTGATCTGAACTGGTTCGGATTATCGGAACGCGCCAGGGTTATCTTTTATGCGCGCGATCGCGTCGATTCGTCCGAGCTGTCGACCTACGAGGCGCTGACCGATCCGCGCTGGAAGGGACGTATCTGTATCCGCTCTTCGGGTAATATCTACAACCAGTCCCTGGTCGCATCGATGATCGAGGCCCATGGTGTCGATAAGACCGAGGCCTGGGCGCGAGGCCTGGTGGCCAACCTGGCGCGAAAGCCCGCCGGCGGCGATACCGATCAATTGCGTGCCGCGGCGGCGGGCCTGTGCGACATTGCGGTGGCGAACACCTATTACTACGGACGGCTGGTCAACAGCAAGAAGGAAAAAGACCGCCAGGTCGCCGAAAGCCTTGGCCTGTTCTGGCCCAACCAGGCCGGACGCGGTGCGCATATTAACGTTAGCGGCGCCGGCGTGACCCGCCACGCGAAACACCGCGAGGCTGCCGAACGCCTGCTTGAGTTCCTGGTCAGCACCGAGGCCCAGGCCTGGTACGCCGAGGTCAACAACGAGTACCCGGTTGTAGCCGACGCGCCGGTTTCGGCGGCCTTGCGCGGCTTCGGCGAATTCAAGGCCGACGACCTGAACCTGACCAGCCTCGGCGAGAATAACCGCGCGGCGGTCGAGCTGATGGACCGCGCCGGCTGGCGTTAACCCGGCCGGGTTAGGCGCCACTCAATCGGCATAGGGCGCCGGCATCTCGTCGGCGTCGATTCCGGGCACCTGGGTAATGCCGGCGCGCTGCTTCCAGTCGACCGGGTAAGCCGCGTAAAAGATCACGCATTTTTCGTCGCACTCGTATTTGACGTGATTGTCTTTCGGCACGAACATCAGGTCGCCCGGTTCGAGTTCGTAGCCGATTTCGTCGACGACGAGTCGAAACCGACCCTGCAGGCAATAGATCAGTTCGTCGCAGGTCAGGTCCCAGGGCACCGAGATCTTGTGCAACGCGTTAATCCCGCCACACATCGAATCGCTGTGCTCGGTGGTGACGAAGGGTTTGATGAAGGTGCCATTCTCGGGCAGGTTGTCGATGCGGTCCTGGATATCCGCGATGCGAAATACGCTGGGTGCGGTCATGCTTGTGCTCCTGGGTAAAGGAATGTAAATCAGGCTTCGAGTAACTCGCTGACGGCCTGGTCGAGATAGTCGGCAAAGGCCGGGTCGTTGCCCGGCGACGCGACGCAATGTCCCCACGGCGAGGGGTAGACGCGTAACTCCGCGCCGGTGATCTGTTCGACCTCCAGCGCGTTGTCCTCGGGGCGGAAGTACAAATCGTTATCGCAGGCGATGACAATCGTTTTCGCCCGAATCGCGTTCAGCGCCGCGTGGAAATCGCCGCGATAAAGATCGTTCGCGCTGATGTCGCCGTGCTGCCAGGTCCATAGCTTGCACAACAGGTCGTTTGCGTCCCAGTTCAGGTGATCCTGTTCCCAGTCCTGGAGCAGCGCCTCGGCGCTGTCGAAACCCAGCCGGCGGTAAAGTTTCTCGCGGTAAAAAGTTTGCGAGTAGGCCCAGCCGGCGTAAACCCGGCCGAATGCCCTGAGCCCTTTTTCCGGCGGCGTCCGGTAATGCCCGTCGGCGTAGATCGCGTCGGCCTGCAGCGCGGCCTTGACCCCTTCGAGAAACACGATGTTATGTTCGGAAGTCTTTGCCGAGGCGCAAAACGGCAGGATCGCATCGACGAAGTCGGGATATTGTGCGGCCCACTGGTAGGCCTGGCAGCCGGCCATCGACCAGCCGGTCACGAGCGCCAGGCGCACGACCCCGAGCGCTCCGGTCAGCAACTCGAACTGCGCGCGAATATTGTCGTAAAACGTGATTTGTGGGAATGCCGCCGCATCGTGCGGCGGCGGCGTATTGCTCGGTGAGGAAGAGATGCCGTTGCCGAACAGGTTGGCCGACACGACGAAGTGGCGCGCCGGGTCGATCGCGCGCCCGGCGCCGAAGAAGCCTTCGTTGCGCATGTGGCTGCCGGTGTAAAAAGTCGGCAACAGGACCGCGTTGTCGCCGGTCGCGTTGAGCCGGCCATAGGTTTTGTAGGCGAGCTGCGCATCGGGCAGTTGCCTGCCCGATTGCAGTTCGAAGTCCCGCAGGTGAAAGACCTCGTGGTCCATCAGTAGAGTCTCAGGTACTCCTGCAGCTCCCAGTCGGTCGTGGTCTGGTGGTAGCGTTCCCATTCGTCGACCTTGTAGGCGAGGAACGAGGACAGCATTTGCTCGCCGAGCACTTCTTTCGCCAGCGGGCTCTTGCCGAGCATTTCGCTGGCCTCGAGCAGGTTGCGCGGCAGCGCTTTGAGCCTGCTCTGCTTTTTCGCATCCATCACGTACAGGTCTTCGTCGACCGACGGCCCCGGGTCGATCTTGTTGACCACGCCGTCGACCGAGGCCGCGAGCGACATGCCGAGCCCGAGGTAGGGATTCATGCACATGTCGGCGGCGCGGTTTTCAATCGCGAAGCGACTTTGCGGCATACGCAGCATCGCCGAGCGGTTGTTCCAGCCGTAGGTAATGTGCGTCGGCGCCCAGGTGTAAACGCCGCCCTCGAAGCCCCCGACCTTGGGCACGAGGCCGTTGTAGGAGTTCACCGTGCTGCAGGCCACCGCGGTGATCGCGGCGCCGTGCTTGAGCATGCCGCCGATCGCGTGGTAGGCAGTCTGGCTCCATTCGCCTTTCTTGCCCTCGTATAGATTGACCCCGGGTTTTTTCACCGACTGCAGCGACGTGTTCATGTGCGCGCCCGAGCGCCAGTCGCCGGTAGTCGGCTTGGGCATGAAGGTCACGAACATGCCGTGTTTCTTGGCGATTTCTTTTAGCAGTACCCGCAGAAAAACCATGCGGTCCGCCATTTGCAGCACGTCGGTGTAGTGAAAGTCGAGCTCGAACTGCGAGTAGGCGCCCTCGGCGACGACGTCGTGCAGGCCCCAGCCCATCTCGTTCAGTATGTCGATCAGTTCACCGAGAAACCCCATCGCGTCGATCGAGTACTCGACGTCGTAGCCGAATGCCTGGCGGCGCGGGCGCAGGCCCTCGCCTTCGGCGGGATCGTCGTCGAATGCCTTGACCGGCTGTCCCTTGTCGTCCCACTGCATCGTAATGAATTCGGGCTCGATGCCGGCCATCATCGCGTAACCCTGTTTTGCCGCCGCGTCGATCTGGCGCTTCAGCGCCTGGCGCGGGCACAGGTTGTACGGTTTGCCTTCCCACCACAGGTCGGCAAAGACCCAGGCGCAGGTTTTGTCCCAGGGGCAAATGACCAGGCTGTCGAGGTCGGGTACCGGGATCTGGTCTGGGTCGGCCGGGCCGAGCTCGGGTACGAAGGAGACGGAGTGGACCGCGAACTGGGGTCCCTTGCCGAGGCAAAGCTGTTCGAAGTCGCACAGCGGTACGGGCTTGGTCTTGGGCACGCCGAGCATGTCGATCCAGCAGGACAGCACGTACTTGACGCCCGCGTCGGCTAGCTCTCGCTGCGCTTTCCGGATCCGTTGCTTGCTGGGAAAAGATGCTTCGATGGTGTCGAAATAGGTGCTGCTCATATGGGTCTCCTCGGAGTTGTCTAGGTTGTCTGTCGTTTAAGCAGGAACTGGTTCTTGAACATCTCGATACCGCTCATGATCTCGATGTGATCGATATCGGGCTGACCGAAACAATGCCGTTCGAGAAACGCCTGGAAGGTGCCGCTGGTCTCGCAGACGACTTCGATCAGCAGGTCGTAACGCCCGGATACCCAGAGCACGTAAACCACTTCGGACTGCTCGCTGAGCCGGTGCGCCACCGCGCGCGGGGTTGCCGGCGACGCGACCTTGATCCCGATCATCGCATCGGCCTGGTAGCGAATCGCCATCGGGTCGGTCAGCGCGACGATTTTCAGCGCGCCGCTGTGCTTCATCGATTGCACGCGGTTACGAATGGTGCCCTCGGAGACGTCCAGCCGGGTGGCGATATCCCTGTACGGCAGGCGGCCGTCCTGTTGCAGCATCTTGATGATTTCGCGATTCAGGTCGTCCTCGGTCGACGCGATACCGCGCGTCTTGACCGTATCCTCGGGGACGGGAGCGTTGGATGGCATTTTGGCGTTATCGTAATTAAAGCCGCGTTATTATTGATGAAAATGTAGAAGAATGCAAAATGGATTGATGAAAACGTAATTTTCGTATATTTTTCTTTTGCTTTACCGAATCTGTGCTAGTTTGTCCGCTCGCGCCGGAGTCGATCGATGCCGAAGCAGTCACTGTTCAACGATTTTGATAACAAAGCCAACGTGGCCCGTGGATTGCCCGGCGCGGCCTATACCAGCGAGGCGTTTCGCCGACTCGAAAATAAGCACCTGTTCGCCACGCGCTGGGTCTTCGCCGGCTTTGCGCACCAGTTGGCCGCGACGGGCGACGTCAGGCCGATCGAAGTGGCCGGACTGCCGTTGCTGTTGCTGCGCGATCGCGAGCAACGCATCGTCGCATTTCATAATGTTTGTCGCCACCGCAACCTGAAACTCGTCGACGCCCCGGGCAATTGCGGCAAGTTGATCCGTTGCCCGTACCATAGCTGGAGTTACGATTTGCGCGGCGCGTTGAAGAATGCGCCGTATTTCGGCGGCGAGCAAAAGGAACTGCCCGCCGGATTCGATTGCGCGGACTATGGACTGATGCCGGTCGCCTGCGAAGTCTGGCACGACTGGATTTTTGTCAACCTTGCGACCCGGCCGGAATCATTCGACGCGTTCCTCGCCCCGCTGCGGCGGCGTCTGGGCGACACCGACGTCAGTGACTACGTGCCGGTGGCGACGTTGGATTTCGGCGAAGTTGCGTGCAACTGGAAGCTGTTGATGGAAAATTTCATCGAGCCTTACCATGTGCCGTTCGTGCACAAGACGACGACCCGCCAGCCGCTCGTCGACCATTACACGGTGATCGACGAGCATTGCCTGGGTAGCGCAGTCGAGCTCGAGCAGGGAGAGATCGAAGACGAGAGCCCGGTCGCGCTGCAGGTTACCTCGCACTACCTGACGCTATTTCCGAATTTCGTCGTCGGTACCTATCAGCCTGACCAGCTAGGTGTCTATTTGAACGTGCCGGTCGCGGCGGGGCGTACGCGCCAGCAGCGCGTTATTTACAGGCATCGTGACGCCGACTATAGTGACGCGCAAATCGACCGGCTGGAAAAGTTGTGGCGCAGCGTGCATGCCGAGGATCACGAAATGTGCGAACGATTGCAGCAGGGGCGGTACTCGCCGCTCGCCGCCGACGGCGGCGTGTTGTCACCGTGCTGGGAAAACAGCGTGCGCCGTTTCCAGGAACTGGTTGCCGACGCGGTTCGTCCCGGCCTGAAAGCGTAGAGGATAAAAATGAGCCAAGCAAAACCCGATTTTCGTCTCGACCACACGATGATTCGCGTGTTCGACCAGGAAAAGACGCTGGATTTCTACACCCGGATTCTGGGGATGAAAATCCTGCGCCAGAACGAGTACCCGGAAGGCCGGTTTACCAACACCTTCGTCGGTTACCAGGGTGAAGACGAGGGCACGTCGATCGAGATGACTTACAACTGGGACCAGCAGGAGCCCTACGATCAGGGCAACGCCTGGGGGCATTTCGCGCTCAAGGTGTCCGACGTCTACAAAACCGCCGAATACCTCAAGTCCGAGGGCGTCGAGTTCGTCCGCGAACCCGGGCCGATGAACGCCGGCACGCGCATCATCGCGTTCTTCAAGGACCCGAACGGCTACGTCATCGAACTCAACGAACCGCTCGGGAAAGGCTAGTCAGGCGCCGGGAATTTTCCCGAGTGTCCTGCTTGCAGGCCTCTCGCACGAATCTTTGATTCGTGATCTCCGCGACGCCCGGTATTTTGCCAGGCGCGCTCGTCACCCGAACCCGAGTTGCTCGCCGTCGGTTCCGGACTCGCAGCGATTCCCCAAAGCAGACGCTCAAGTTTCTTCGCCAGGAGTCTCGTTTCGACCCAAAAGCGACATCCGCATGCAAGAAATCCGAACTATGTGATTCGGGAGTGGCTATAACAAGATACATTAAACGATTTGATCAATGAATCCTAAACTTATGTATGAATTCCATTGGATGAATTTGTTTCGAAAAGTAGGAGAAAAACTTTAACTATCTATATTCCGAGCAAAAAGATACCTAGAAAAGCAGCGATCTATTACTACCAAGGCTTCTTTGAAACTTCAGAAACCTCTGGTAGTTATCGAATACTACTAACGCAATATTTACTAAGGAATTATTAATGCCAGAAGGTATTTCAATAGCCGACGCGATCTTAGATAAATCGGCCACATTAAGAGCGCAGGTGGGATTAGAACCTACTCCTGATACAAAAGAAGCAGCAACGATCGTATTAACG
>JBFGQE010000093.1:0-9614 GCA_041564355.1 Gammaproteobacteria bacterium
ACTGCGCCTCGACCTCGAGCCGCAGCCTGCTGATTCCGAGCAGGGCCAGATTCAGTCCGGAAAATATCGCCGACTGGCTGACGCAAAACAGAATTCCAGCCCAGACCATGGTGTTGATGAATACGGTTTCCATCGGGATTGCTCCGTTTACTTAGTGGATGCCAACGGCTTGCGTCTCTTTGTTTCCGCAGGCCGGGTGATGAAATCGGAAGACCTTGCGCCGCGAAAGGCGCCCCCGGGGTCAGGCTCTCGGCAATTCCCGCCGTGCATCGCCTTCAGCCGGGTCGGATATCGCGTCTGCTTCCGCAGTTTCCTGGCTCGAATCGAGCCCGAGCGACACTCGATGCAGGTGGTACATGGCACGGGTTAGCTGGCGCGCCATCTGCCGCAAGCGGCCATTCTGATCGATTACCTCGATCATCACCGGTATCGGCACGCGCAGGCTGGTCCCGGCCTCGAGCAGCGTTTCCTTGAGCCCGTCATACTCGGCTTCGATACCATCCAGCAACTGCTGGTACTCGTCGAAGGTAAAGTCGCCGTCAGCGGGATTGCCCAGGCTTATTATTTTCGCCACCAGCGCGTGGTAACGCGATATTCCCTGCTGCAACGATTGATCACTGATCTCGCCAAGCTCCGCCTCGGCGTTCGCGAACAGCACTGCCTGTTCGGCCAGGGCCAGCAGATGCTGCTCTGCTCGTAAAATTCCGGCGAGCTGCCTCGCCACTTCGCTACTCAGGGCTCCCCGTTCCAGCCGGGAAATGAAGTCCGATACCGCCGTGGACAGCTTTTGCAGGACCGCTTCGTCCCCCGCCAGACCCTGGACCCGACCACGCTCCTGGCTGATCGCCGCCAGCCCCATGCGTCGCGCGATGTCGGCCAGCCGCGGCATCTCCAGTAACAACGCATTGATTGCCAGCGACGGCGACACCGCGACCGTTTGGTCGAGGTACCTCGGCTGCCCCTCGATTTCCTCCTGGGTGACGAAGCGCTTTTCCAGAAATGCAGCCAACCGGCTATTCAAAGGAAACATCAGTATCACGCCGAGCACGTTGAAAACGGTATGAAACAGGGCGAGCGTGATCGCCGGATTATCCGCCAGACCCAGCAGTTCGCCGGACTGCTGCACGATCCAGAACAGCACTGGCAGGATCAGCAGGGCGACGAGCCCGGTGCCGGCGTTGAACAGGATGTGCGCGGTGGCGACGCGCTTCGCGTTAGAGGTGGCGCCGATAACGGCCAGTGCGGCCGTCGACGTGGTGCCCAGGTTGGCACCGATGACCATCGCCGCGGCGGAATTGATATCGAGCACGCCGCCGGTGGCGGCGGTCAACGTGATCGCGATCGCAGCGCTCGACGACTGGGTTAACACGGTCATCAGAAAGCCCACGCCGACGAAAATCAGCACGCCGCCAAATCCCTCTACCGTGAGGCGGGTCAGGTCGATCGCCTCGGCCAGCCCGTCGAAAGCGTCCTTGAGCACGTCGATACCGATGAAAAACAGGCCGAATCCGGCCAGCGCCCAGCCGAGCGGCGCGAGGCGGCCACCGCTACCGGTCAAGCGCAGGATCATTCCGACACCGATCAATGGCAGAGCGAATGCGTCGACATTAATCTTGAAGCCGATTATCGCCACCAGCCAGCCGGTCATCGTGGTGCCGATGTTGGAGCCGTAAACGATACCGAGCGCGCGGCGCATCGTAATCAGGCCGGCGTTGACGAAACCGATGGTCGCGACCGTGACCGCGCTGGAGGATTGCACGACCGCGGTAATCGCAAGACCGGTGAAGATGCCGTGCAACGGCGATCGGGTCCAGCCCGAGAGCAGGTCGCGCAGGGAGCGTCCGGCGGCCTGTTTGAGGCCATCGGTAATCATCCCCACGGCGAGCAAAAACAGCCCCAGCCCTCCGGCCAGCATGCCCGAGATCACGAGAGTCTGTAGCATTTCAAACCATGTGTATCCGCAATCGGCAGCTTGCCTAAAAGACCCTGAATGTGCCGCCGAGTCAAGTCTTTTTGGTTAGTTTACGCTGTCTCGCATGCATGGCACTGGCATCCTCGGCCCGCTCCCCGAATAAACCTTACTTATCCGCGAACTAGAGCCCCCGATCGATTGACTGTCGTAGCACGGGCGCGCAGGTATCCGAGTCGGCAGGTGGCTCGACAATCCCGCCGCGGGAGTGGAGATAGAGCGCAAGGGTGGCGGTGGTCGACAGGCGAAGCCCTCGATTTGAACCTCCATGCCGAGCAACCCGACCGCAGTTACCGGGCGAGTTCGCACGGGCGTTATCACGCAACGCGCTGGCCCAATGCCCGATTAAGATCGAGATAGACCGGGGTTCGCACCGCGCCCGGTCCCGTTTGCCGACGCTCTGCGCGAGACAAAGAGGCGCTGCGGAAAGGCGGCGCGAAAACTCGCGTTATTCGACCGCGCAGCCGCAGGCTCCGGGCACAAAAAAACCGCAGCCGATTACCCAGCTGCGGTTCGTTTCCCCTGGAGCGTAATCAGGCGGCCTTGTCGGCTTTCTTCTTGTGCTCCAGCGTTGCGCCCTGCTGGTTGATCGAAATCGAACGGGGCTTCATCGCCTCCGGGACTTCCTTGACCAACTTGATGGTCAGCAAGCCGTTCTTCAGCTCGGCGCCGTCGACTTCGATGAAATCGGCAAGATTGAACTTGCGCTCGAAAGTGCGGTTGGCAATGCCGCGGTACAGGTAGGTTTTTTCCTCGCTGTCCTCGACCTGCTTGCTGCCGCGAACGCGCAGCACGCCCTTCTCGACCTGGATGTCCAGCTCGTTTTCTTCGAAACCGGCCACGGCGAGCGTAATCGCGTAACGGTCTTCACCGGTGGCTTCGATGTCATAGGGCGGATAGCCAACGGCTTCCTTCTGACTGCGCAGGGCGCTGTCGAGCAGCGATCCCATGCGGTCGAAGCCGACGCTGCTGCGATACAGGGGTGATAAGTCGATATTTGTCATAACAATTCTCCTTCAAGAAGCAATTTAACATTGCAGCGTCACTCTCGGGGAGACGTAACCTGCTAAGCCTCTAGGTAAGAACTGTTGCTATATTTTCAAGTCCCGAATTTCAATTTTTTCCGACGACGGGGTTGTCTCGCAACCACTTCAGCAACTGCTCGAACGGCAGCGGGCGAGAGATGAAATACCCCTGTACCTGGTCGCAACCGACCTGCGCAACCAGGTCCCAGTCCTGCTGGTCTTCAACCCCTTCGGCAACGACTTTCATATCGAGTTTTTTCGCCAGCAAAACGCTGGATTCCAGGATTGCGCGCGCCGAGCTTTCCTGCGCCGCGCCATGCACGAACGCGCGGTCGATCTTGAACTCGGAAAAAGGAATACGCTGCAGCTGTTCCATCGACGAGTAACCGGTGCCGAAATCGTCGATAGACAGTTTGAAACGTTTCAGCGACAGGCGACTGAGAATATCCAGCGCTACCGAAATATGTTCCATCAAGCGACTTTCGGTTATCTCGAAGCTGATTCCGGAAGCGTCGAGACCGGATTGATCGAGCTGCTCGGTAATTCGATCCGGCCATTCGAGGTCGGTCAGGGAGTCTACCGAGAGGTTGATCGCAACGTTCAGGTCGAATCCCTCGCTGCGCAAGCGGGTCGCGTAATCGAGCGCCTTCTGGCAAATGTTATCGGTCAGGGCGCCGATCAGGTTGTTCTCCTCGGCCATCGTAATAAACGAATTGGGCCGAATCAGGCCCATTGCCGGATGGTTCCAGCGGGCCAGCGCTTCGACACCGACCACCTGCCCGGATTCGATATCGATCTTGGGCTGAAAAAAGGTATCCAGCTGGTCTTCTTCGATGGCCCGCTCGAGCTCGTCGATGTCAAACGCATCGACCAACATCATCGTGCCCTCGGAACGTATCTGATCCAGCGAATCAAGCAGTTCACTGAGCTTGACCGGAGACACCGGTTTTTCGAGCACGCCAAGCACCTGCAGTTCGTGCTCGATGGCAAGCTTTTCCACGGTTTTCAATATTCGAATGTCTTCACCGCTGGTCAGAATCAGCGCACCACCGTAATCTTTACCCGCCAGGTGACGGATCAGCTCGACCCCGTCCATCCCGGGCATGTTCAGGTCGCAGATAATCACGTCGATATCCACGCTTTCGCGCTCGAGGTAATCGAGTGCCTCGGACCCGGACATCGCGTTCATCACCCCGGACACGCCGAGATCGTTCAACATCACCGTGGTTACCCGGTGCATGATGTAATCATCGTCGACCAGCAACAGCTTGATGCTGAACTGGGTAACATCTTCGTTGTCGCAGGCAACCTGCATCGCGGCCTCGGCGATATCGATCGCGTCGTCCGCGTCCTGCTCCGCGGCCTCGAGGTAGGCAGCGAGGAACTGTTCCACCTGGCCCGAAATCCGCTCCAGCCGGGGTACCAGTTTTTCAATTTCATTCCAGTCGGATTCGCGCGCCGCTTTTTCCAGCGCCTCGCAGGTGAACGCCAGCGTCATCGCCCCCATGCTGCGCGACGAAGACTTGAGCTTGTGGGTGTACTCGGCAATTTTCTCTTCACTCTTCCAGGCAAAAGCCTGGCGGATCTCCGCGATCGCCCCGGGCAGTGCCTGCAGGTAAGAATGGAGCAGCTGCTGGTGCAGTTCGACCTTGTTTCCGGTCGACTGAGCCAACACGGCAAGGTCGACCGGATCGTCCCCCGTCGGTAAATCGATCGCGGTCTGGTCATCTTCCCTAGGCAGTTCAGCCTGCACCTGCGGGGTCCATTTTTCCAGCGCGCAACGCAGGTCCTCGAGCTCCACCGGTTTCGAGATGACATGGTCCACGCCCACATCGAAGCACTGCTTGACGTCCGCTTCGAGCGCGTTGGCGGTGATGGCGATGACTGCGGATCGCGTTTCACCGCCCTGCTCGAGCTGCCTGATTTCGCGCACCAGGTCGTAACCATTCATTTCCGGCATGCGAATGTCGGTCAGAAGCAGGTCGTAGCTACCCTCCTGCCAACGCGCCAGCGCGCTCTGCCCGTTTTCCGCGTAATCTGCCTGGTAACCGAGAATACTGAGCTGCGCCGCCATCAACTCCTGGTTGATCAGGTTGTCCTCGGCAACCAGGATGCGCGAAAGGCTAATATCGGTAGCTTCGCTCTCCTCCCCGTTCCGCTCGCCGGCGACGGTTGAATCGACCACTTCAGGCATCCGGGCCGCTTCGAGGCTGACCCAGAAAGTGCTGCCGCGACCCGGTTCGCTATCAACCTCGAGGCGCCCCTGCATCAGGTCGATAAGCTGGCGCGTTATCACCAGCCCGATTCCGGTGCCTTCGACCATGCTGTATTCGGCACCGAGTCGGTTGAAGGGCTGAAACAGTTTTTCCAACTTTTCCGGCGAAATGCCGGCACCCGAATCGCGAACACCGATTCTGACCCGTTCGCTGCTATCCGTATCGAGGATTATCTCTACTCGGCCGGCCTGCTGGTTGTACTTGATTGCGTTTGTCAACAGATTCAGGAATACCTGCTTCAGGCGAATCTGGTCGGCAAGCACGTGAATCTGCTCGAACGCGTCCGTATCACAGTCGATATCGATCTGCCGATTGACCGCAAGCGGAGAAACCCAGTTGACGCTGTCCGCAAGCACCTGATCCAGCGAAACCGGTTCCAGCGATACGCCGATCTCACCCGCCTCGATACGCGACAGGTCGAGAATCTGGTCGATCAGCGACATCAGGTGCTTGCCCGCGCGATTGATTTCGGTGGCGTTCGCCAGATGCTGTTCGCCGAGCGTCTGATCGTAGGCGAACAGCTGCGAGAAGCCCATGATTGCGTTCAGCGGTGTGCGCAACTCGTGGCTCATGCTGGATAAAAATTCGGACTTTGCGTTGCTCGCCTCTTCGGCCAGGTTTTTCGCCGCGATCAGCTCGGCTTCGGCCCGTTTACGCTCGGTAATGTCTTCGTGAATCGTGACCACCCGCTCCCAGGTATCCTCGAAACCCCGCACCAGGGTGACGATCGAGCGGGTTTCGAAATAAGATCCGTCGACCTTCTCATCGACCCGCTCCGCCTCGTAATACTTTTTATCGCTGGCGAGCGCGGCGATTTCGGCCGCATAGTATTCGATCCATTGGGCATCCCACCATTGCTCCACGTCGGCCTCGACCTCGAGAAATTCTTCGCGGGATTCGGCATCGTGCATGCGAATCAAAGCCTCGTTGACATTGGTGATTCGCGTCTGTCCGACCATTTCGCGCAAAATTTTCGGGTTGTCGAGAAAGTAGCCCTGGAGATCCTCGACCCCCTGGAATTGAAGCTTGTCGACGACACGCTTGATTGCGCTATAGTCCTCTTCCTGCACGCCCAGCGGCATTTGCGCGAACAGTGAACTGTAGCGTTCCTCGCTGTCGCGCAAAGCGCTCAGGGCCAGCTGGGATTCGGTGATATCCTGGACCACGCCGAAACTGGTTACCAGTCGCCCGTCTTCGTCGAAAACCCCCTGCTCGTATTCACGCAGGTAACGGACCTCGCCCTTGCCACGGATGATGCGGTAGCCGAAAACGTGCTGGTTACCCTCGGCCAGGTGCAGGGACGAGTCGAGGTGCCTCCGATAGTGCTCGAGGTCGTCGGGGTGGATGTGGCTTTCGAAATCCTTGCCGGTTCGAAAGATCTCGTGTATCCGCTCTTTGTCGACGCCAAAAATCACGGCCATCTCATCGGAGATGAAAATAGGCTTGTCGGCGCGCTCGTCCCATTCCCAGATTCCGAGGTTTAGCATTTGCGACAGGCTGTGGGTGCGATCCTCGTGGAAACTCAACAGCGAATTAGCCTCGTCGAGACGCTGTTTCAGGTCCTCGACCTGCTGTTGCAATGTCTCCAGGGATGGATCGGGGTCAGGTTGCCTTTTTAACTTCGTAGCCAACTTAATAAATAAAACCTTGGTAAAGACCAGTTAGAGTATAGGTCGGAATTGCGTCGAGTTCTCCGCTAAAACCGGCCCTCTCCGCGTCACTGGAATACGATTCTCAAGCGCCGTCTGCCATTTCGAAATCCGTGGCGACCTGTCAACGGGCCGCCCGGGTCAATTGCAAATCGGCACCGGTTATCGATCGACAAACGAGGTTACATTTGCCTTATCGAGGGCTCCGATGATTACCGGTTTCGCTTCGCTTTGTTGCTATAATTCGGCTTTTCCTGCAACCGAGGACGCGACCATGGCAGAAACCCCGTCGACAATGCTCGCTATCGGCACACGCGCGCCGACGTTTTCATTACCCGAACCGGCCAGTGGCAGGCAGATCTCGATCGACGACTACCGGGGCAAGCCGTTGCTGGTTGTATTTTCCTGCAATCACTGCCCTTACGTTCTGCATATTCTCGAATTCTTCGCCGCGTTCGCCAACGTCGCGCAACGGCGCGGCCTCGGCGTGGTCATGATCAGCGCCAACGATGTCGCCGGTTATCCTGCCGATGCGCCGGACAAGATGGTCGAACTGGCAAAGCATCACCGTTTCGAGTTTCCCTATCTTTACGATGAGTCGCAGCAGGTCGCGCTGGCCTACCGTGCTGCCTGTACGCCGGATTTTTTTCTGTTCAACGCCGACCACCGGCTGGTGTACCGGGGTCAGTTCGACTCGGCGCGACCGGGCAAGGATATACCGGTTACCGGTGAAGATCTCGCAGTCGCGGTGGACGCGGTGCTCACGGGTAAGGAGGTACCGGCAGAGCAGCAGCCCAGCGTCGGTTGCAACATCAAGTGGCGCGCCGGTAACGAACCCGATTATTTCTGACCTCCGGCTACCAGGCCCGCGGGCGACTTCGGCTTTACCCCAACCCGCGGCGGACGCTCAGGCCGCTTTGTTCGGTTCGTCCGCGGCGTTCTCGTCCGCCAGCTGACCGACCACCTCGTCCGCCGGGCCTTCGGCAAGCGCGGCGGCGGCCTTCCGCCGACGCAAGACCAACCAGCCGATCAGCAGCGCCAGCAGGAGCGTCAGGTTGATTCCGACGATAATAAATCCGAGGCGTTTACGGTCCAGACTGGGGCCCGCGTCGGCCGCCGAAGCGTCGGCGTTCTCCGCGGCTGCAGCCGCAGGCTTGACGCCGATAAACGGAATCGAGGCGAGCTCGATATCGGTGATTTCTCCGCGATGAGATTTCGCCGACAGGCTGACCCGCGCGTTGTGCAAGCCATCCTCGTTGGTTTGCAGTTCGACCCGCCGCGAACCGTCGGCGGAGGCTTCGGCCTGCAGGCGCGTACGCTTGCCACCAGGAGATATGATCTCCGCCTCGACCACCATGCCGGCAGGGTCGAGGTATTGCTCGCGCGCGCGCACCTCCAACAGGTAATGTCCCGCTTCCGCACCGGTCCTGATAAAGGCCAGGGCCGGCCACTCGATGTGCGTACTGAATTCCTGGCGACGTTCGAAAGCGCTGCTGGATGCCGAGACGACGAAGCGATGCCGACCCTCTGCGAGACCCGGCTCGACGCCGACCAGGTAACGACCCTTGTCCTCGCGCTGGCTGGTATGCTCCAGCCGGTGCTCGGTCCTGGCGCCCTCGACATCGATATGGGTCAGCCTGAAATCGACGAATCGCAGGTAATTATTGCGCCGAATTTTCTCGCCGTTGCGGAATAATTCCGCAGCCACGGTAAAACCGTTGCGTGGTGACTCCCGAACCGGTATCCCAGAAACGCGCAGTTCGAGGCTCGATTCGACCAGCAGGCGGTTTGCCGGGTCCATATCGGCATCGATACGCCAGTTACCTGGCTCGGGATTGTCGACGACGATCAGATCGAATCCATCGCCGCTGCGCCAGTTGGCCATGCGCGGTTTCGATGCGCTGATCGCGGGGCTATCCGGGGGCACGAGCAGCGCCGGCCTCGTCCGGTTGGCGTCGAAAAGCAATAGCCTGAGCCGGGTCACGGCGGAATCGATGGCGAAAGCATTACCTTCGATGGAGATCGTATCGGGTCCGAGTAATCGCTCGTATACCTGGTAAAAGGCTGCCAGCAACCCGCGCGCGTCGTCCAGCCGTCGGTAGCTGCCGCCGGTCTCGATCGCGAGTCGCTGCAGCAACACCGCATCGCTCTCGGCGCCGAGGCCTATGGCATGCAGTTCGACACCGGCGGTAACGAGTTGCGCAAGACCCCGGTCGAGCAAGCGCTCGCGGGACGCATCGTTTTCCGCCGGGTCGCGCGACACCCGTACACCACCCGCGGTTACCAGGAGCAGCACGCGGCGCCCGGCGGGATCGGTCTTTTGCCAGCCCACCCGGGCACGGGCCAGCGCCTGATCAAGGTTTTGCAGGTTCGAACTGGATCGAATCTTGGTCGTTGCCAGATCTGCCTGCTCACGCCAGGCGGAGTCTACCCGGCCCCATTTGCCAACCATCTCGACATAGCGTCCGTAGGTCCAGATACCGGCGCGCGAACCGTCAGGGATCAGCCCGTTCAGCATTTTTACCGCGGACTCGAGCCGACTCGCCGGGTCCAGTTCCTGCATGCGTGCCGAAGCGTCGATAACGATGCGGAAGTCGAGCACCGGCCCGGCAGCACTGGCCGGCGCGGCGTACAGGCTGATTATGACGATCAGATATAGACAAACACGCAACTGCATTGGTATAAGAAATAGTTA
>JBFGQE010000094.1:0-9583 GCA_041564355.1 Gammaproteobacteria bacterium
CGCGGAGTGGTAGAGCGTGAACTGGGCGACGACCTGGCGCCCGGCTGGTACTACCAGGCGCACCGGGGCCAGGTTGCCTACAAGCCGCAATTCGACGGCCCAAACCGTTACTTCAGGGTGGTTCTGGACTACGAAGACAAAAACCGGTCGGGGCGGTTCGACTACGGTATCGATCGGTTCAGGAATCTGCGCTTCGAAGCCCTGGACAGGCTGTAAGGCGGATTAGAAATCCGGGAAAATAAAAAACCCCGGCGCCAGGGCGCCGGGGTTGCCTGTTAACCAGGTTAGCGTCGCGATTACGGGGTGCAGAGCACGGTGGCGTTCGCCGCGGTGTCCGCGAGATTTGCGGTGTTGTCGATCGCGCAGTTGAACTGGGTTACCAAGGTGCAGTTTCCGGTGCCGTTAAACGTATAACCGGCAGGCAGCGCACCGGAGGCGAACAGTACACCCATGGTGGCGCAATCCTCGGCCGCCCCGTTAATGGCCAGACCCGCACCGGGATTCAGCGTTTCGTTGGCGAGATTGATCGCCGAGGCTGCCGAAAACTCGCTGGCGATGCCCTGGTTGGCGGCGTTTTGTGCGTTCAGCGACAAATCTTCGTACTTGCCCAGGGCGGTGACCCCAAGAATTCCGAGCAGAACGATTACCACGACCAGTTCTACCAGCGTGAAGCCTTTTTGTGCCTTGTACATGTTCTAAACTCCCATGAGTAGAGTAATATAATCAGGTAGTTTTTCGAGTATAGACTAAGTTAAAGTAATATACTTAAAAAGTTACCTAAGTAAATGATTTCTGTGCGTATTAATTTTTTGAATTTTTGCTTTTTCGGGTCTTTTTCGGTGATCCGGGTCTCATGATTGTAGTAAAAAAATTCCACAATTCAGGGTTTTCGCTGATCGAGCTGATCGCGGTAATCGTGCTCCTCGGAATCCTCGGAATCGTCGTCCTGGGCCGATTTTCCAATCAGGACGCTTTCGCCGCGCGCGGTTTTTTCGATGACACCGTGGTCGCGGTGCGTTTCGCGCAAAAATTGGCCGTCAGCAGCGGCTGTGACGTGCGCGTGGTGACCGCCTCGACGCCACCCTATTACCAGGTATTGCAAAGCTCGACCTGCACCGCGGACGATTTCGTCAACCCGGTCGCCAAACCGGCCGATCGAAGCAGCAATTACCAGAGCGGCCCGATCCCGGCCGGATATGGCCTGACCGCGGGCACGATCACCTTCGACGCGCTGGGCGCGCGCGAGGAAGCGACCTCGAGTTTCGTGCTCAGCGATGGCACCACCTCGTATACTTTCACCGTACATGCGGGCACCGGCCTGGTCGAGGTCAACTAGGCATGCATCGCGAGGCTGCCTTTACGCTGATCGAAATCATCGTCACGCTGGTCGTGATCGCGATTGCCGGGGTGGCGCTGGTCAGCGCGTTTACCGGTACGGTACGCGGCAGCGCGGACCCGCTGATCCAGCAGCAGGCGACGACCATTGCCGAGGCCTACGTCGAGGAAATACTGTTACGTTCGTTCGATGATCCGCAGGGCGGCGAAAGCGGCACCGACGAGGGCGAGGCGGGACGGTCCGAGTACGATGACGTCAAGGATTATCGCAGTCTCGTCGCCGGGCCCGCCGCGGACCAGCTCGGTAATCCGATCCCCGCGCTGGCAAACTACACGGTAACCGTCAGCGTGAGCAACAATGCGTTCAACGGTATCGCCGCCGCCGACGCGTTACGCATCGACGTCAGCGTCGACCATCCCGCGATCGACCCGATCCTGGTAAGCGCTTACCGCACCCGATATCCGTGATGCGGCGAACCATGCAACAGGGCTTTTCGCTAATCGAACTCATCGTCGTGATCGTGTTGCTCGGCGTGCTCGCCGTCGGCGGCGGCCTGCTGATCCTGCGCCCGATCGAAGCCTACGACGATCAGTTGCGACGCCAGCAGCTGGTCGACCAGGGCGAGATGGCGCTGCGTCAGATCGCGCGCGACATTCGACGCGCGTTGCCCAACAGCATTCGCATCGCGCCGGCCGGAGCCGGGTTCGCCGTGGAAATGGTCAATACGGTCGACGGCGCGCGTTACCGGGATGAAATCGGCGGCGTCGATTACGTCAATCCGACCGATGTGCTCGATTTCATCAGCCCCGACGCCGAGTTCAATTTCCTCGGGCGGCTGGGTAACGTGACGCCGGCCCAGATCGCCACCATGCGTATCGTTATTTACAATACCTCGGCGCCGAATATTTACGCCGAGGCGGTCGACCTGACGGATTTCGAAGGCATTATCACCCGTGGCGACATGACGATCGGACTGTCGACGCCGAATCCTGGTCCGGATGACGACGAGGATCACATCATCCTGTCGGCGCCGTTCCGCTTTACCCAGCAATCGCCCGGGCAGCGTGCGTTCATCGTCGACGGTCCGATCAGCTACATTTGCAACCCGGCAACGAACCGGATCCTGCGTTACAGCGGCTACCCGTTCAGCGCCGCGCAGCCGGTGCCGCCCGTGGGCGGTACCAGCGGGTTGCTGGTTACCCAGCTTAGCGGCTGTAACATGACCTACACCGCCGGCACTTCGCAGCGTGGCGGCATCCTGACCGTCGAGATCACGATCGACGACAGCGGCGAAGCGATTAACCTGCTGCACCAGATTCACGTGGTGAACGTGCCATGATCCGCGCGCGTGAGCAGACCGGTTTTACCCTGATTGCGGCGATTTTCCTGCTCGTCGTGGTTGCGGCCCTGATCGTTTACGTGACCAGTATCCGCGTCGTGCAACAGACCACGCTGGTGTACGGGGTGCAGGGTGCGCGCGCGCTGCAGGCCGCGCGCAGCGGCATCGAGTGGGGGATTTACCAGTCGATCGTGAACGGTGCCTGCGCCGCCAGCGCAAGTTTTACGCCGGCCGATCCGGCGCTCGATGGCTTTAATATTGAGGTTCAGTGCGGCTCGTCGGTACACACCGAGGGCGTCACCCCGATCACGACTTATCGCCTGACCGCGATCGCCCGCGCGGGCAGTTTCGGTTCGCTCGATTACGTGCAGCGCCGACTGCGCGCGACGGTCTCGCTTGATCCCCCCTGACCGAGTTGGCCATCAGATAAAATTGACCAAATATTGACGCGAATAACAGCTAAACTTACTGATTCTGATTAAACTCTCTAAAATCAAATAGCAGAAAGTCTTTTCTCTATATATTTCAATTAGTTTTAATTCAAAATTAAAGTACCATTTGAGTTGTTGAGATTTAGACACTATACTCAGATGGATAGCTGCTGGGTTAGGATGGAATGTCGCTGAACAGTAAAAAGAAACCGACACTGTTACTCGTCGACGATGACGCAATCATCGCCGATAGTCTCGAATACGTATTGAGCGAAGAGTACGAAGTGGAGCGTGCGTCGGACCGGCCGTCCAGCTTCGCGTTGATCGACAATATGACCGATTCGCCGACGCTCGCGCTGGTCGATCTCGGCCTGCCTCCGAATACCCATCGGCCCGATGAAGGACTCGCGGTGATTCGCAAAATCTCGCAAATGCACCCGAGCACACGCGTGTTGGTATTGTCCGGCCAGGACAACAAGCAGCACGTTTTTCAGGCCAAGGAAGACGGCGCGGTAGATTTCATTTCCAAGCCCTGCGATATCGCTGAAATCAAGGTCCGCCTGAAAAAGCAGATCATCGCCGGTGGCGGCGACGATTCGGGGCACGGCGAAATCGAGGGCATAATCGGTTCCAGCGAAGCGATCGAGCTATTGCGCATGCAGATCCGCCAGATCGCCGACTCCCCCTACCCGGTGCTGATCGAAGGCGAATCGGGTTGCGGTAAGGAAGTTACCGCGCGCAACCTGCATCGCTGCAGCTCGCGCAAGCAGCAACCATTCCTGACCCTGAACTGCGCCGCTTTCAATGGCGAATTGCTCGAGTCCCAATTGTTTGGTCACGTCAAGGGAGCGTTTACCGGTGCGACCGAAACCAAGCGCGGTTTCTTCGAAGAAGTCGGCGACGGCACGCTGTTGCTCGACGAGGTTGCCGACCTGCCGCTCGACCTGCAGGCGAAGCTGCTGCGCGTGCTCGAGGACGGCGAATACTATCGCCTCGGCGAAACCCAGCCGCGACACTCCACGGCGCGGGTCCTGGCCGCAACCAACAAGGATGTTTTTGCGCTGATACAAAGCAACGCGTTTCGCGAGGATCTCTACCATCGACTCAGCGTGTTGACGGTGCGCGTGCCGTCGTTGCACGAACGCGAAGGCGACAAGCAGGAACTGCTGCTCTACTATATGCAGCAGGTAGCCGAACAGGTCGCCCCGTTCACCCTCAACGACGACGCGCTAAAGGTCTGGAACGATTATACTTTTCCCGGAAATGTGCGAGAATTGCGCAACATAATAATCAGGTTGTCGGCCAAGTATCCGGGCCAGACGATCAAGCCCGAAGTACTGCAGAGGGAAATGTCAGGATTACAACGACACAACGGCGGCCAAAAAGATGAAAACTGGCTTGATGCCGCGCTGCGCGACCCCTATTTCCAGCTCGACCGACTGCTCAAGTCTGTGGAAAAAGAAGCGATCGAGATGGCCCTGCGCGAACACCAGGGTAACGTCAGCAAGGCGGCCGAGATGCTCGGCATCAATCGCACCACGCTTTATGGCCGCATGGACCGGCTCGAGCAAGGGGAGTAGGCATGTACGAAGATTACTTCGGCCTCGAGCGTCCCCCGTTTAAGATCACCCCGGATACGAGCCTGTTCTACGAGGGCGGCAAGCGGGGCGACATCCTCGCCGCGCTGGTTTACGCGATACATCGCGGTGAGGGCATTATCAAGGTGGTCGGCGAGGTCGGCAGCGGCAAGACGATGCTGTGCCGCATGCTGCAGCTGAAACTGCCGGATACGGTCGAAATCGTCTACATCGCCAACCCGAGCGTTTCCCCGCAGGACATCCTCTTCGTCATCGCGCATGAACTTTCGCTCCCGGTGACGCGCGACGCCTCCAAGCACGAAGTCATGCACCTGTTGCAGGATTACCTGCTGCAACGCCACATGGAAAACAAGCAGGTGGTGCTGTTTATCGAGGAGGCACAGGGCATGCCGCTGGACACGCTCGAGGAAATACGCCTGCTGTCCAACCTCGAGACCGATCAAAACAAGCTGCTGCAGATCGTATTGTTCGGCCAGCCCGAACTCGACCAGAACTTGGCGCAGCAATCGATCCGCCAGTTACGCGAGCGGATTACGCACAGCTTCGACCTCGATCCGTTGACCCAGGACGAAATCCATAACTATCTGAACTTTCGCATGCGCGAAGTAGGCTATACCGGGCCGGAACTGATCAACAAGACGATCGCGAAAAAGGTCGAGCATTACTCGGGCGGATTGCTGCGGCGGATCAATATTATCGCCGACAAGATCCTGCTTTCCGCATTTGCCGAGGGCACCCACAACCTGACCCCGAAACACGTCACCGCGGCGGTCAACGACAGCGCGTTCGACGCCGAGGTCGAGACCCGTTCGAAAGCGTACTGGTGGCTGGTTCCACTGTTGCTCGCGGCGCTGGCCTGGGGTCTTTACGCGTCTCAGGAGCGCTGGCTGCCACTGCAGATTTCGAAATGGCTGCCGACACAGGAAAATGCTCAACAAACTGTCAAGCCGGTCACAGAAATTGCGGCCGTGGCGGTGGACACTCAGATGGATAAACTACTCGCCAGCACTGATATCGCGGCAGCGGACCTGTTTAGCGAGGAATCGGCGCCGGTCGAGGCAGAACCGGTTGAAAAACTGGAGGTTAACGAGGTGCAGCCCAGCTCGACTCTGCTCGATCAGGTGGAGCAACTTGAAGAGCAGATTGCCGCGATCGAGCAGCAGGCGCTGCCGCTACAGGCGTCCGTTGCGGCGGCGCAAGTCGACGAGGACAAGACCTTGCAAAAGGCCCTGGACCAGGCTGCCGCCAGCGATACGCTTGCCGCAGAAACCAGCGCGGACCTGAGCTTGTCCGCCGATTACAATCTCTGGCTGGATGCCAAGCTGCGCGAAAGCCGTGACTGGTTGAGCCAGGCGGACCAGGATAACGTCTCGATCCAGGTATTGATGCGCAGCAAGTCGGCAGCCAGGGAGCTGGTGCAGTATTTGCGCAACGAGTGGCCGCTGGACCTGTCGAAAACCTACCTGTACGAAGTGAATATCGAAAATCGCAGCATCTACCGGGTTTTCTACAGCGAGTTCGACTCGATGTCGAAGGGCAGGTATCAGCTCGAGCAACTGCCCGAGTCGGTTAAAGTTAATTCACCTTATTTGCATTCGGTCCACCGTATGCAGAAAACTTTGCTATAGCAGTCTGGATTCAAACTGGAATAAACCATGAAGAAAATTCTATTGTTAGCCGCGGTAATCGCCCTGTCATCCTGCAAGAGCATGATGACCAAAGACGAGCGCATGGAAGCGGGTGGTCATGTCGATTCCACCCCGCCGGAGCCGGCTGCGGTCGATATTCCACCGGTTGTGAATCAGGTGCCGATAATTGCCGCGCCGGAACCCGCCGAACCGCTGCAGACTTTTACCGTGGTGGCGACCGATCTGCCCGCCAGCGAGTTGCTGTTTGCGCTCGCGCGAGACGCGCGCCTGAATCTCGATATCGATCCGTCGATCGACGGCAAGGTCAGCATCAATGCCATCGACCAGACCCTGCCGCAGATTCTGAAGCGTATCTCGCGCCAGGTGTCGCTGCGCTATTACCTCGACGGACCGAACCTGGTGGTTGAAGTCGACCGGCCGTTCACGCGAATTTACCGCATCGATTACCTGAACATGTCGCGACGCACCACGTCCAGCATTGACGTGACCACGCAGATCGCAACGACGGGCAGCAGCGAAGGTGGTGGCGGCGGCGGCAGTAATTCTTCAGCCACGGTGGCGAGCAATTCGACAAACGATTTCTGGAAAACCCTGGAAGATAATATCGGACTGCTGGCCGCGGCGGGTGGCGTCGATGCCACGATCGTGTCCAACCGTGAGTCGGGCACGATCTCAGTACGCACCAGTTCGACCGCGCATGAACAAATCCAGCGCTTCATCGACTCGGTGCTGGCCAGCGCGCGGCGCCAGGTGCTGATCGAGGCAACCGTGGTCGAAGTCACGCTGAACGACGATTTCCAGGCCGGGGTCGACTGGTCGAGGATTGCGATCGGCAATGGCTGGAGCCTCGAGCAAAGCGTGCTCGGCAGTAATCTGGGCGCGACGCCATTCACCTCGGCGACCTATACGCACAGCAACAGTGATCGCGATATCTCGGCGGCGCTGAAAGCGCTCGACTCCTTCGGTGACGTATCGGTCATGTCGAGTCCGAAGATCATGGCGATCAATAACCAGACGTCGATTCTGAAAGTGGTCGATAACACGGTCTATTTCGAAGTGTCTTCCGACGTGACCAACGCGGAGAACGGCGACCCGATCGTCAGTTTCAACACCACCGCGAAAACCGTGCCGGTCGGTTTCGTGATGAATGTAACGCCTTACATTACCGACACCGACGAGGTGATCCTGAATATCAGGCCCACCATTTCACGTATATTGCGCCTGGTGAACGATCCGAATCCTGATCTGATTATCGCGAACCCGATTCCGGAAATCCAGGTTCGTGAAATGGAGTCCGTGCTGCGCGTGACCAGCGGCAATACCGCAGTGATCGGCGGATTGATGCAGGATTCGGCAGATGAACTCGACGAGGGACTGCCCGGTTTGCATGATGCGCCGGGATTCGGATTATTGTTCGGGCGCAAGAATCGCCAGTTTGCCAAGACCGAGCTGGTCATCTTCCTGCGGCCGCGTATCATCGATAATGCGAACCTCGATACCAGTCTGCAGGATTTCAAGAGGTTTCTGCGCCCCGAGATATTCTCGAATCAATAGAGAGCCGGCATGAGCTTACTGCTAGACGCATTAAAAAAAGCCGCCGAGCAAAAGGCGGAAAAAAGCAAGGAAAGTCAGGCTGAAGCGCGGCCGTCCGACGAGACGGTGATCGACGTGGATGCCGGTGACATTTCCAGGCTTGATGCCAAAAGCACTCCGCCGCCGCGGCGCAGCCCGCGGGACGAAACCGAACTCGATCATACCGAACTCGAGACCCGCGTGGAGCGCACCCGGGTCGAGCGCGACGAAGAGGATGAGACCGGGCTCGAGATTGGCGAGGAAACCAGTACCCGGGTACCGGATCCGAGCTCGCAGATGCGAACCGGCGAAGACGAGACCATCATCTTCGCCGAGGAAGACGTATCCGACTTTATGGACGGGCAGGTAGCGGAAAATCGCGCGCAGCGGGGTCCCGACGATGAAACCGATCTGAGCCGCTTGCAGCCGGACGAGGATACCGACTTCAGCCAGCAGATCTTCAACGAGGATGAAACCGAGTTCAAGGAACCTGTAGTCAGCGAAGAAGAGACCAGTCTGGAACGACAACCTTCTGCTGCCGAGGATCAGACCGACATCAGCATTCCGCCGAAGCAGGCGGTTGATATTATAGACTCGGGCGAAGCCCGGGCCGTGCCGGCAGAGGACGATACCGACCTGAGCCGTTCCCCCGAGATCGATGAACAGGCCGCCGCGGCGGTGACCGACGAAGACATGTCGCTGCTGCTGGTCGATCGCGAAGATACCAACCTGACCGGTCAAACCTCGGTAACCGACCCGCGGCCGCCGGGCGATAACCTGGGCGCGCCGCCGGAGGATACCGGTGACGATGAGCTGGCCCTGGTCGACACGACTCGCCACCAGGCACCTCGTGAAGCAACCGTGACCCAGTCCACCACCGAGTCCAGCGCCGCGGAGACCCGGACTATCACGGAGGGTACGACCACCAGGACCGAAACCACATCGACGCGAACCTATGCGCCGGACAACTACGACCGCACCTTGATGAAATTGCCGAGTGACGATGCGTCGCGCTTGTTCGCGGGCATGAAATCGGACGCGGACGTGGTCATGACACCCGAGTACGCAAAGAAGGTGTTTCAGAGCAAGTCGACCGCACAGCGTTTGCAGCATTACAAATTCTATTCGGGCATCGCCGTGATCATTCTGCTTGCCATCGGCGTTTTCGGGCTGTTCGAAATGCAGACCGAATCGAACAAGATCGAATCCAGCCTGCAGCCGCTGAAGCGGGACCCGATGCCGGGCATGATCCGGCAGGAGCAGGGGCAGGAGTCCAGCGGTGGGCTCGTTCTCGGCGGAGTCGATTCCAAAACGCTGGAATTGATCGAGAGTGCGGAAGATGCACCGCTACCCGAGGTGAAGGATCCGGGTGTCATGGCAGAGAAGCCCGACCGCCTCGCTGCCGAAACGGCCGCGCCGGTCGACGCCGGATCCGAAACCGAAACGAGGGCGGAGACCGCCGCGGGCGAGGCGGGCGCTGCAACCCGGGCGGCGCAGCCGGTGGCATCCGGCGTTATTGCAAGCCTCGAGTCGACGGCGCAGGGAGAGCCCGCGCAAACCTCTGCGGCAGGTACGTCGTTGCAAATTACCTCCGGCAGCCGGATCGAGGAAAAGGATATCTGGTTGCGCGAGGCTTATGCGGCCTATCAATCCGGCAA
>JBFGQE010000095.1:0-9549 GCA_041564355.1 Gammaproteobacteria bacterium
AGCAGCCGGCCGGCTGCTCCGGGGTGCGCTTAACGAATTACGATGAAAAAGGATCCGCCATTGCGGTTGACGCGCAGCAGGACCGAGGTTGCGTTCGAATCGAGCAACCCGTAGAACGATTTCAGGTCGCGCACGCGGCGCTTGTTCACGCCGACGATCACATCGCCCGGGCGCAGGCCGCTGAAGGCCGGCGTCGAGTTCGGCGCGACATTGACCACAAGCACGCCGTCGCCATCCGGATTATCGTCCACGCTCAGGCCCTGCAGGATAGCGGGTAACCGGTTGCTGGCCACCGTCGATTTCGCCGGCTCGCCGATCTTGATCGACAGTTCGACATCCTTGCCATCGCGCAACAGCTTCAGGCGCACCTTGTCTCCGATCTGCTTGATGCCGATCGCGCTGCGCAACTGGGCGGTCGAGTTGGTTCGCTTACCATCGACCTCGACGATGATATCGCCCGCCTCTACTCCGGCCTTGTCCGCCGGAGAATCCTCGAAAACGTTGGTGACGAGAACGCCGAACTCGCCGATCTCGAGGTCGAACGCGTCACGCAGATCCGGGGTAATATCCTGGATGCCGACACCGATCTGGCCTCGCCGCACCTCGCCGTACTCGAGGATCTGATCCATGCTGGCCCTGGCCATGTTGATCGGAATAGCAAAGCCGATACCGACGTTGCCACCGGCCGGAGAAATAATTGCCGTGTTGATTCCGACGAGTTCACCTCGCAGGTTGACCAGGGCCCCGCCCGAGTTACCCGGGTTAATCGACGCGTCGGTCTGAATAAAGTTCTCGTAGCCTTCCATACCAAGCCCGCTGCGCCCGAGCGCGCTGACCACGCCCGTGGTAACGGTTTGCCCGAGACCGAACGGATTACCGATCGCGACGACGAAATCACCGACTTCCAGCTCGCTCGAGTCAGCCAGTTTCACATCGGTTAATTTTTTGCCGTCAATTTTCAGAATCGCGATGTCCAGGTCTGGATCCGAGCCGACAACCTTGGCCTGGTAACTGCGTCCATCCTGCAGCGAAACGTGCACCTCGTCGGCGTTTCGAATCACGTGGTAGTTCGTCATGACCGTCCCGGCGCCGGCGTCGACGATGACGCCCGAACCGGCGCTTTGCTGGCGCTTTTGCGGCTTTTGCTGACGCATGTCCGGCTGCGGCGGCAGGTCGAAAAAACGACGAAAGAACGGATCCTGCAACAGCGGATTATTGCTGATTTCCTGGGTCGAAAAGGTCGAGATGTTGACCACCGCGGGATTGACCTGTTTCAGCATTGGCGCAAGCGACGGGAAAGGCCGGCCCTGCGCGTCGGTCCCCGGCAGCACCGCCGAGGCTCCCTGCCAGCTCAAGATCAGAAATAGAAAAACAAGGCCTCGATGTAGTCGTATGCTCATAAGATTTGTCTCCTGATTGACTGGAGAGACCCCGGGACCGACCTTGTAAGGGCCGGTCCGGGATCCGCTACGCTCGTTTAAGCCGCGATCGAAATCTTCCTGACGTCCTTGTTTTCGACTTCACGCCGCGGAATTTCGAGCCTCAGCACTCCCTTGTCCAGCTTCGCTTCCATGTGGTCCGCGTCGGCGTCGTCGGGCAGCGAAAGGGTTCGCTGGAACGAGCCGTAACTGCGTTCGACGCGGTAGAAATGACGATCCCGGTCTTCTGTTTTCTGCTCCACCTGCCCCTTGATGACGAGCACGTCGCCACGAATTTCGATCGACAGGTCGTCCTCGGTCATGCCCGGCACATCCAGCGCGATTTCATAACGATGGTCATCGCCGCAGACATCCAGTCGCGGTCGGTAAACCTGGCCCGCATTGGCAAGCCCGGGCTCGAATTGACGCCAGCCCGCATAGCCTGACGGCAAACCGAAAGATCTGATCACATCGTTGAACCAGCGATCCATTTCCTGGTGCATGCGCATCAGCGGATCGCCACCGGAGTAGGCCGGCATGGGTGCCGATTCTTCCCGGGTTACCGGGACGTGGCTTGCAGTGGAACCGGATTCCTCGTGTTTGAACCAGTTCCAGGGTTTCAGTTTTTCGATATTCATATCAGTCTCCCAATCAAATTAATGTTTGGTCGAATTCGCTCTCCGCGAGAGCGCGTCTTTGCGGGCCTACTTAGGGACATCAGGAAATATTTCAAGCCCCTTTTCGAATCGTGGCCGCGGTCCGGGCTGCCGCTTCGAGTGCTGGACGGTTTGACCCGTCAGAACTTCACCGATTCCCCAGCTACTCGAGTTCGGTAATGCCGGTATTAAAGCGCAAATACTTGCCAATATGCGTTCCTGCAAGCTGATTCGCGCGACCCATCGGGGTGGGAATGCCCGCGGTCTGGCAAGCACTGCATTATCGCCCGGACCGAGTCATGCCGAAACGCGTACCGGCAGCTCTTCACGAGGGCAGCTACCGGTCGGCGAAAGAACCTGTCGACCGACAATTCAATTGACAGGTGATGCGCCTGACAACTAGCATTTCGGCTTTGCCGGAGCGTTTTCGACCGTGGTCGCGCCTCGCCCGGTCGCCCGCCCGAAAATCACTGCAGCAGAAGAGAGGTAACTTTGACCACTAGCGGCAAGATCGAAAATCCGGCGTCGAATGTCGTTCCACCCCGGGATAATTTTCGGCTCAAAACCCTGGTCAGAAAGTTGCGCTTCTACGGTGGGCGATACTATTGCCCCTTGTGCAATTCAAATGTCAGGCAGCTGCGGCCTTACGGATTCAGGTTTCCGGTGCTTTATGAAAAACAGGTTATTGGAGGCGGCTACCGTTCCAACGCACGCTGTCCGGTGTGCAAATCCTCCGAACGAGAGCGGTTGCTGTATCTGTACCTGACGAGGCGTACCGATTTGTTTACGCGGCCGGTCAAGCTGCTGCACGTGGCCCCCGAACCCGGCCTGTCCGCCCTGTTCGAAAACCGCCTGGAGATCGATTACCTGACCGCCGATCTGAACTCCGACCGCGTCATGGTAAAAATGGACATTACCGATATCGGCTACCCCGATGAGCACTTCGACGTCATTATCTGCAACCACGTGCTCGAGCATATTCCCGAGGATCGCAAGGCAATGGGTGAACTCTATCGCGTGCTCAAAACCGGCGGCTTTGCCGTCCTGCAGGTACCCATAGGGCTTGCGCTCGAGGAAACATTCGAGGATTTATCGGTTACCGATCCGCAGCAGCGTGAAGCAGTCTTCGGCCAGTCCGACCACGTCAGAATTTATGCCCGGGACTACCGTGAACGCCTTGCCGGCGCGGGTTTCCGTGTCGAAGTTTTCGAATGGTGGGACGATCCCGAATTCAGCGAAGCCGATAACAAGTACGGATTGCTAGCGCACGAAAGCCTCTACCTCGCCCACCGCTGATCAATGCGTAAAAGGTCTGATTGCACGATTTGCATGAAGTCCTTGCCCGGGTGTGGACCTCGATTCTGCACCACCTGGCTGCCCTCGCATCAGCCGGCGCGTATGCTATTCTATGCGTTTCTCACCCGTGCTCGACCCAAGTGCTTATGATCATCGATCTCAAATCCGACGTGGGCGATATGCGCCCTCGCGTCGCGATATCGACCGTTCAAGCCAGGCCGATGGGGCGGGGTTCAGATGATCCGCTGGCCAGCCGATGCCGATGAGCGACAATCAAACCGCAAGCAGGGAAGTCGAGATCTCGCTTATCGTTCCGATTTACAACGTCGCACCCTACCTCGAAGAGTGTCTGCAATCCATACACCGGCAAAGCTTTGGCGGAGCTTACGAAACCCTGCTGATCGACGACCGCTCCACCGACGAGAGCTACGCGCTCTGCCGCGATTTTATCGAGCGCCATGGAGACGGTTTCAGGCTGCTGCAAAATCCTCATAATCGGGGCGTCGGCGCAACGCGCAACCGCGGCCTGGACGAAGCCAGGGGTCGCTACTTCATGTTTATCGACCCGGACGACCTGTTACCGGCAAACGCCCTGTCGGCGCTTTACCAGGCCGCCGAGCGCCACGGCGCCAGTATCGTCAAGGGCAACAACACGATCTTCGACACGACGCAAGAACGCGACGCGCGCTACAACGTCGCGCGCCAGATCCTGCAGCGCGACGAAGCGGTGCTGACCACGCTTTACCTGCATGAAACGGTGCGCGGCCATCCGTGGGGCAAACTGTTTCACCGCGCCAGCCTGGGCGGCTATCGCTTCCCCGAAGGCGTGCGCATGGCGCAGGATCTGCTCTACTGCAGCGAGGTGTTTGCGCATGCGAATTCGCTGCTGCTGGTGCCCGAAATCGTTTATCGATACCGTGACCGCGACACCGGCTCGACAGGCAGCAAGTTTCGGTCCGGTTCCTACATCGACTGGCTCGACGCGGTGCAGAAGACCGGGCGTTTCGCAACTACCACCGCGCAGCGCCGGGCACACAAGAACCTGCTGGTGCGCACCATGACCCAACTCGCGCGAGAAAGCCGCAGCCTGCCGCGCGAACAGGCCGAACCGGTTCTCGCCGAAATCGAGAATCGCTGCGATCGGTGGGGGATCCGGCTGATGCGGCTCCTGCTGATCGATCGACTTGGACTGCGCCCGCTGGCTCGCTATTTCAAAATGCGCCTGGCGATAAGCGAAACGCGGCGCGGATTAGCAAACTCGCGCACGAGCGAGCCGGGATAAATCGTGTCATCGACCCTGATCGGATGTTGCCGTGGCTGACCGCGTCGTCGTATTCCGCAAACGCCTGTTGTCCTATTCGGAGACTTTCATTGCTGACCAGGGCCAGCTGCTGCCGCGCTATCGCCCGCTTTACTGCGGTTTTCAGCGGGACCATTCGGGCCTGGCGCTGATCGAAGCTTCGCCCCGGGTTCTGTTCGAGGATCTGAGTCGTCGGCCGGGGCTGGATAAAATCCTGTTCCGCCTGGGGCTCAGGATCAATCCGGCCTGGCTCGAGGCCCTGCACAGAGCCGATCCCGCCCTGATTCACGCGCATTTCATGAACGATGGTATCGATGCTATCCGGCTCGGCAGACGACTCGAGGTGCCAACCCTGACCACGCTGCACGGACACGACATTACCAAGTACGATAACGCCACCACCCAGAGCCGGCGCACGCGCGACTTTTTCGACCAGGTGACGCGCGTGATCGCGGTATCTGAGTTTATCGCCGAGCAAGCCCTGCAACGCGGCTGTCCCCCGGACAAACTGGTTCAACACTACATCGGAATCGACGTGCAAAAATTTACCCTGGAAAAGCGCGAGACGGAATCGCCCAGCCTGCTGTTCGTCGGTCGCCTGGTAGAAAAGAAAGGCTGTACCTACCTGCTTCAGGCCGTGGCCAGGCTGCGCAAGCGATTCCCCGACCTGGCTCTCAGTATAATCGGCGAAGGCGAGCTGAAGACCTCGTTGCAACGGGAAGCCGCCGAGCTCGGGATCGAGGTCGAATTTGCCGGCACGGCGAGCGCCAGCGAGATTCGCCAACGGCTTGCACAAAGCTGGGTGTTCGTCGCCCCGAGCGTTACCGCCGGTGACGGGGATGCCGAAGGCCTCGGCATGGTATTTCTCGAAGCCCAGGCGCTGCGCACGCCGGTGGTCAGTTTTCGCAGCGGCGGCATCGTCGAAGCGGTTGCCGACCAGGAGTCGGGGCTGTTATGCGAGGAAAAGGACGTGGATTCCCTGGCCGACAATATCGCCCAGTTACTGGACAATTCGACCCTGCGTCGCCATATGGGAGACCAAGGGCGCAGCCGGGTCGAGCAAATGTTCGATATTCGCAAGCAATGCGCCCGGCTGGAAACGATTTACGACGAGATTCGCTGATGTTCGCTTCGGTCATCTTCACCACCTATAACCATCCCAAATGGCTGGAAAAAACCCTGTGGGGATTTGCCGCGCAAAGCTATCGCGATTTCGAAATCATCGTCGCGGATGACGGCTCGGGCCCGGAAACCGGAGAGGTTATCGAGCGGATGCAGAACGAAATCGAAATACCCCTGCGCCACCTGTGGCAGGAAGACGATGGCTTTCAAAAGTGCCGTATCTTGAACAAGGCCGTCGTTGCAAGCCGCGGCGAATACCTGATATTCACCGACGGTGACTGTATCCCCCACCCGGACTTCGTCAAAAATCACGTCGAGCTGGCGCGTGAGAACACGATGCTGTCCGGCGGTTACTTCAAGCTCCCGCTCGACGTATCGCGAGCTATTATCAAAGAAGACATCCTCAACGGCAATTGTACGCGACCGGGCTGGTTGCTCCGCCACGGCGTGCCGTTTACCCCGAAGCTGGCCAAGCTTTTCTCGCATCCGCTCATCGGCGCTGTCCTCGACGCGTTAACTGTCACGCGCGCAACCTGGAACGGACATAGTTCCTCTACCTGGAAAAAACATGTGCTCGAGGTCAACGGCTTCGACGAGCGCATGCAGTATGGCGGGCAGGACCGCGAGTTCGGTGAACGCCTGATGAACCTCGGGATAAAAACGCGCCAGGTGCGCTATCGCTGCAGCTGTGTGCATCTCGATCACGGGCGCGGCTATGCACGACCGGAATCCATCGCCAGAAACAAAGCCATTCGGCAACACACCCGGCAAAACAGGTTAACGCGGACCGAGTTCGGTATCGATTCATCGCGCGAGCGGCTCGCCGAGTCTTCCTGATAAATGTCTGCAGGCGAACTGAGCGCAGCGCAACTCGCCGATTTGGGTAACCGGCTCGAAACCCTCAAAAGCGAACTCGAAGCGCAGATCGAGCGCGCCGGCGACTCCGCTCGACCGGTCGAGCTCGACCAGCAGTCGATCGGCCGCGTTTCCCGCATCGACGCCATCCAGCAACAGCAGATGGCAATCGCAAGCCTTGCCCAGGCCGAGCAACAGTTCAAAGCGATTGAAAAGGCGCTCGCTCGAATCGCCGACGGCGACTATGGCTACTGCGCTCAGTGCGGCGAGCCGATCGCCTTCCAGCGCCTACAGGTTCAGCCTACCGCCAATCTTTGCATCGATTGCCAGTCAGCCAACGAAAAGCGTTAAGCCGCTACAGGTACCAGTCATATTCACGCGCTTCGATGGCGTTCATGAATGCGTCGAGTTCGGCCTGCTTGACGTCGGCGTAGACTTGCAGGTAATCCGGCCCGAAGTATTGCGGCAGCACGCTGGCAGCGCGAATCGCGGCCAGCGCCCGCCAGGGGTCCAGCGGCAATTGACTGTCGACCTCGGCGCCGGCGTTACCCGCGTGCTGCGCGCCTGGAGCCAGTTTCCGGGTTAACCCGTGGTGAATCCCGGCAAGTACCGCTGCGGTAACCAGGTAGGGATTCGCCTCGGCGCCGGAAACGCGATGTTCGATACGCCGGTTGGCCGCGTCGCTCGGCGGAATGCGAAACGCGACCGAGCGATTATTACTGCCCCAGTCGGTCGTAACCGGAACGAATTCATCGGGCTGAAAACGGCGGTAGACGTTCAGATTCGGTGCAAAGATTGCCATCGCCTCGCCCATCGTGGCCTGCAATCCGGCCACCGCCTGCGCGAGCTTCGCGTCGCCGTCGTCAGTGGAGGCGTCGAACAGATTGCGTCCCCGCTCGTCAACCAGGCTGACATGCACATGCATGCCGCTGCCGGATTGAGCGGAAAATGGTTTGGACATGAAGCTGGCGTCGTAACCCAGTGAACGACTGACGCCCTGCACCGCGCGGCGCAACAGTGCGGCATGATCGGCCGCGGCCAGAACGTCCCGCTGATGCTGCAGGTTGATTTCGAACTGTCCCGCGCCATATTCGCTGATCATCGACGTAGTCGGAATATTTTGCACGCGGCAGGCGCTTTCGATTGCGCCCAGCACCGACTCGAACTCGTCGAGTTTGTCCAGCGACAGGACCTTGCCGCTCGCCTCGGCAAGACCGCTGCGCGGTGATACGGCGGGCCGCGGCATGCCGTGCTCGTCACGTCGAGCGTCGAGCAGGTAAAACTCGAGCTCGAGCGCGAGCACCGGTTTCGCACCGAGCGATTCGAACTGCTCCAGCACGCGTCGCAGCACCCGCCTGGGTTCATACCACAACGGTTTGCCATCCGCGGCGCCGACAAATTCACAAAGTACCTGGCTGCGCCGCCCGCCCAGCCACGGAACCGGCGCCAGCGTGCCCGCAACCGGCATCGCAAAGGCGTCGGGATCTCCGTCGGAAAAGCCGTAACCCATCGGATCATCGGTGTTACCCATGACGTCTACCAGCTGCATCGCCGCGCAGACCGGGGTGCCCTGCGCAAATACCGAGTGCATCGAGTCGGCAGGCAGTCGCTTACCGATCGCGTTGCCGCATAAATCGATCAACAGCACGTCGAGATGCGTGGTGTCGGGATGGGCCTGTAAATATAAATCGAGTTCCTGGTTTGTCCGTTGCATATTCAACCCGTTCTGCGATACACCAGATCAAGCTCGCGTGGTTCGGCTTCGCGGGCAGCCATCATTTCCGCGGAGTAATTTTTTAGCCGCCCGATAAACCTCGTCCAGCGGCGGCGGATCTTGCGCCGCGCGAAATACGGAACATTGTCCAGCCAGTTTAACGCGCTGTGATTACCCAGGCCGTCGATCACGTACAGCCGGGCGTCATGCTCCGACAAGCGGCGGAACAACACGTTGAAACGCCCCATGTCGACACTGAATATCACGCGGTTCTCGAGCAGGTAGCTGCGCAACTCCTCGAGGTAGGGCTTGAATTCAGCGAGCGGGTAGCCACGCTCGAAGCAGTCATATAACGAGAGCGATCGACTGCCGTCGAAATCCTCGATCAGGTCGACGACGAACCCATCGCCCAGATTGGTTTGCACCTCGCCGTAAAAACGCGGGATGTGAGCAAAATTATCCATGCCCCGACGCTGCAGCCAGCGATACAGGCGCAACTCGCGACGCGTCTGCTTGTCAGATTCACCCTTTTGCACCTTGATCACGCGCGTCGGGTGTTGCGGGTGCCGGTAGCAGGCGCGCTCCTGCCCGACGCCGATCGGCGCGGACGTGATCTGAATAATTTGCCGTTCCATGTCGCCGTAGAAGATATCACGAAACGCCCGGCCTGACTGTACCCGCCCGTCGCATTGTAATATGCTCGCTCGATGCCGCTCAGCCAACCGGAAATCGAAACCTATCATCGTGACGGCCTGGTCATTCCGGCCGACTACCGGGTACCCGAAACCACCTTGCGACGAATCGACCGGCTCTACCGCAAGCTCCTGCGCGACAATCGTGATCAGCCCGATTTTTCCGCCGATTTCATTCTCGGCCCGCACCTCGACGCCAGCGGCACTTACGGCGTCCGGGGCGACCCGGAATGGCTCGAGTTCGCGCGTATTCCGGAAATTCTCGACATGGTCGAACAGTTGATCGGTCCCGATTTCATCCTCTGGGGAATGACGATATTCGGCAAACCGGCCCGCGTCGGCAAGGCCACGCCCTGGCATCAGGATGGCGATTATTACCCGATCGAGCCGCTCGAAACCCTGACCGTGTGGATTTCGCTGGATGGTTCGACGCCCGAGCAGGGTTGTATGAAGTATATTCCCGGCTCGCATCGCGACCGGCGCCTCTACTCGCACC
>JBFGQE010000096.1:0-9419 GCA_041564355.1 Gammaproteobacteria bacterium
GACCTCAGACTGCCGCTCGCCGACGTGCGCATCGGCATGCTCGAGTTTCTCGGCCTGATTCAATGCGGCCTGCAGGAAATCATCGGCGAACGCAACAGCAGCCTGGGCAAGGTGATGCCTGTTTCGCAACAGCTTATCTACGAGCATCGCCTGCTGGTCAGCGCGCGCCAATGTCGCCGGCAACTCGAGGAAAAAGGCAGCAACCTCTTCGCGCTGCAGCAGACGCACGACGAAATCGTCGCCAGCAAAACCGCCGATCTACCGAGGGCATACAGGAACGCGACCTTCGGCAGTCCCGAGTTCGAGCAGATGTTCTCGCTGGCGGCGGCGCCGCTGCCGGTCGATGCGGCCGGCGCGCGGACCGCGGAAATCGAGCGCGCGCTCGAGCACCTGACGAGCGTGGGTATCCGGCTCGGCGACGCAACGCTGGAGCTCGAATCCGCGCGGCTGGAGGCGCACTACAAGGCGCTGACCTCGCGTCGCATGGCGGGCGAGCTGCTCGGTGCGCTGGAGCTGCTGCGGTTTCATCTCGATGCCGCGGCCCGGGCGATCGAGACCCGGCTCGAGCAGCGGCCGATGTGCTACAACCAGCAACCCACCCCCAAGGCACGCATTCTGGACAACGTCTTTCGCAAGTACTACGTGGGGCAGGTACAGCCTTATCTGGCCCGGGTGCATCGCCAAGCTCGCAACTGGCTTAAGCCGGTCAATCGGCTGGCGGCGGCGCAACAGGCGCAAATGCCGCCGACATTCGCGACCTATTTCGAAGCCCAGCTCAGCCTCGACGCACCGGAAGCACTCTGGACCCGGTACGAACGATCCCTGCACCGCCACACCGAGGCCTGGCAAGCGGCGCTCGGCCAGTGCGGCCTGATGCCGGGGAATCCCTGAGCCGCTCACCGGGGCCAGTGCTGTTATATCGGTACGCGGATAGCCAGCAACGGCGGCCCGTTTACGCAAGGGTGTAGCGTCACAGAAGTCAATCGCAAACCGGGAAAAGAACCGGTAATGTCATTCGAGATCGGTTTTCAGGAGTGTTAAGATCTTTTTTCAGAGTAAAGGGAAGGATCTCCATTGGAGGAAGTATAAACATGCGCACCGACGTCTCGACCCTCGCGAGCCTGAAATGAATCCGCAGCGAGACACGAATGCCCGGCACTTTTACCTGAAACCACTCGCTGCCAATGATGTCGAACGTATTGCAGTTTGGTACGAGGACATCAAAGATCTGGCACAGATCGAGAGCAGGCTATCGGTGCCGTTGAACACGAGATCACTGGAAAAACTGTGGCAAAACGACCTGGAGCATTCGGAGCCCGGCACCGATTATCTTTATTCGATACGCGATGAGCAGGGCGATCCGGTCGGACATACCGGATTGCAGGAAATCAGTTACGCCAATGGCAACGGCGTCGTGTTTGTCTACATCAAAAAGGACATGCGGCGCCACGGGATCGCTTTGCGCGCCACCGCGTTGTTGCTCGATCTGGCGTATTTCCAGCTGCGGTTGCACCGAATTACGACCTATGTTCACGCCGACAACACCGCCTCGGCAGGCCTCGTAAAACGGCTGGGTTTTACCGGCGAAGGGCGCATGCGAGAGGGATATTTCTATGACGGCGAATACGGCGATGTCGACATCGTCGGTTTGCTTTCAAGCGAGTGGGCCGCGTCCAGGGAGCCGTTGAGCGAAGCCCTGGACAAGGGGGTAGATGTCGCGTTCGGGCGCGACCGGGAGAACAGGTGGATCTGGCCACTCAGGCATGGGTAAGGCCTCGATGTGAAACCAACTATTGCAGTTCCGATAGGACATGTTCAATGGTTGACAGTGACGACACCACGAATCGCCGGGAGCTGAAAGCAATCCTGTTCGCCGATGTCGTTGGCTATACCCGGCTGATGCAAGACGACGAAGAGACTACGCACAAGGGTATCAGCGAACTGACCGCCCTGTTTGCCAGGGGATGCGACCTGTTCGATGGGGAAATTCTCGATATTCGCGGCGACGGCTTTTTTGCCGTTTTCTCGAGCGCGGTGAATTCGGTCCGATTTGCCGGCAACACGCAGGACAGCGTCGAGGAATACAATAAGGTCTTTCCGGAACATCGGCAGATTCGTTTTCGCATCGGCATCCATCTCGGTGATGTGCTTCACGACGACAAACACCACTACGGCGATGCGGTCAACATCGCCGCCCGCATCGAGGGCCTGTGTGATCCCGGCGGCGTTTTCATATCCAGCGCGGTGCACGAACAGGTCAAGGACTCGAAATATTTCGGCTACGAAAACCTCGGGCTGCAGCGACTCAAGAATATCAAGGAACCGGTTGGCGTCTTCCGCATCTTAAAGGACACGCCGACGGCAATGATGGTCGCCAGCCCGCGCGAATCCGCCGTGGTGACGGCGCCTGAAACGAACCCGGAGCACCTGTCGGTGCGCCCGTCCATCGCCGTGTTGCCGTTCAAAAACGCCACCGGCAATCCCGACTACGAGTATTTCTCCGAGGGAATCGCCGAGGACATTATCACCAACCTGGCCAAGTTCCATAACCTGTTCGTCATCTCGCGCAATTCGTCGTTTACCTACAAGGGCAAGGCGAGGCCAGCCAAGCAGATCGGCGCCGAACTGGGAGTGCGCTACATCGCCGACGGCAGCGTTCGCACTGCCGGCAAGCGTATCCGAATTTCGATCCAGCTGGTCGATACCCTGAAAGACCAGACCGTCTGGACCGAGCATTACGATCGCAACCTCGACGATATCTTCGCAGTCCAGGACGATATCGCCGCGATCATCTGCAACGTCTGCGCGGTTAAAATCAGCGCCGAGGAAAGCGCCAATCATGCGCGCCTGCTGCCCGGCAACCACGAGGCCTACGACCTCGTGCTGAAGGGCCAGCAGCACATCTATCGCTACACGCGCGATGATTTGCAACAGGCGCGGAAATACTATGAAGCGGCGGCAAAACTCGACCCTCGCTATGCGCGCGCCCTTTCGTCCATCGCGCAGACGCTGAACCTGGAGTGGTTGTTCTCCTGGTCCGAACACCCGGACGATACGCTCGACTTCGCGTTGAGCCTGGCCAGGCAAGCCGTGTCGCTCGACGAAGGCGATGCGCGCGGCCACGCGCGCGTCGGCTTCGTCTCGCTGTACCAGAAAAATCACGACATTTCGATCAACGCCTACCGGCGCGCATTGCAGCTGAATCCCAACGACGCCGACGTGATCGCGGACCTCGCCGATACTTATGCCCACTCCGGACGCTCGGACGAGGCGGTCGAGCTGATCAAGAAAGCCATGCACCTCAACCCGTTTTATCCCGACGAATACCTGTGGAACCTCGGCGGCGCCTACTACAACCTCAGGCAATACCGGGACGCGATCGACGCGGTCGAAAAAATGAACAATCCCACCGAAGGCAGCCGCATCCTGGCGGCCAGCCACGCCCAGCTCGGGCAGCTCGAGCCGGCGCAGAAATATGCCCGCGCAACGCTCGCCGCGCACCCGGACTTTTCCGTCGAACAATGGAGCAAAATGCTGCCCGACAAGTATCCCGACGAAACCGAGCATTTCATCGAGGGTTTACAGAAAGCCGGCCTGCGCTGAACGGCGCTAGTCGCCGCGGACCTTGCGGCCGCTGATGCCGACTTTTCTGCCGCTCACCTTGCGCCCCCGGCCGAGATAGCCGCCGACCTTCCGGCCGCTGACCTTGCGGCCGGCCATTTCGTCCGCCAGCTCCGCATCGTCGATTTCGGCCTCGAGCAGGATCGACTCGAGCGGCCCCGAACAGGGATCGAGCCGCAGCGAGAAATCGGCCTTGTCGTACGGCCAGATCCGGACGTTGTCGGCAAAATCCGGAAACGGCTTTTCGACCCGGCCGATGTAAGGCGTCGCGGCAGAGGCATTGGCGGCAGCTTCAGCTACCGTAGAAGGGGTAGGAGCAGCAGCAGCGGCAGCGGCACTTACACTGAGAGGGGTTGCCCCGTCCATATTGGCGGCCGCCTGAGCCGCAGCTGCAACATTTCCGTCGGGAGCAATTGTTGTTGCGGCATGAGCCACACTTTCCGCACTAGCCCCCTCCAGTTCGACGGCATCTCTGGCTGCGATGGCGGCAGCAACCTCTCTGGGTCCGGCTATGGCAACTTCTTCGGCGGCGTTAACGGCCGCTATTACGACGTCGTCATTACCATCGGTAGCAGCATAGGCAGCGGCTAAAACACTGTCAAAGGTTGCTTCGCGAGCAGCGGCAGCGGCGGCAGTCGCGGCCACGACGCGGCGCCCCCGGCTGTAATCGACGCCGTCGCCGTGCACCAGCATGATCGTCGGCGCCATCAGGTCGTGGTAATGCGCCTCGTATTCGAAACCGTAGATCATCGCGAAACAGGGTAGCTCACCATCTATCGCGCTGGGATCGAACTGCTCGCGCAAGAACCGATTGCTTCCGAGCCCGGGTATTCCTCCGTTCCCGGTGTCGAAGATACTGGCATCGATTGTGATACCCTGCACCACTCGGCCGTAGAGCAACACCCTCGACGGCATCATCAAGTTACTCATACCTTTCCTCCTGTCGTGGTTCTAGTTGTCGTCCAATTTCACCCTCCGGCCACGATCGATCCCGGCCGGGTCCTGCATTCGCTGGCCGCCGACCCCGCTCAATAAGCCCCGCGCAAGCACGCGTCGAACTCCCAGCAGCGCGGCGACATCCAGCGCGGCGAATCCATGTGGTTTTCGCGCGGCAGCTTCGCCAGCTGCGGCCCCAGCGGCACCTGCCCGATCTCGCGGCAAGCGAAATTCTCGACGATGATGTCCGTGTATTCGCCGCCGCCGAAATCGCGGTCGACCGCGCACAGCGTGTCGCCTACCAGCAGGTAACTCAGATAATCGGCAGGCAGCCGGCGCCAGGTTTCGGCCAGGTAAAGGCCGAGGATATCGCGCGCCGCCAGTAACGCCTCGCGGAAGGCCGGTTTTTCGCCGGCATAGGCATCGGCGAACATGTGCTGCACCAGCGCCTGGTAGCGCGGCTGGTATTCGTAGCGGTCGGCCAGTTCCTCGAGCGCGGGGCTGATCACCCCGCGGTCGAGCAATTGTTCGTGAAAGACGTCGATCAGCGTGTCGAAAATCGCGCCCGTCAACGGTTGCGACAACCGATGCTCGCGGCGCCAGCCGTCGACGAACTCGGACATGGTCACCGTATTGGAAGCGATGCGAATCTGTTCGTTGTGGCTCAGCTCGGCGATGCGATTGAGCCGGTTGAGCATGTACAGATTTCCGCGGGTATTTTCCAGCAACTCGTCGACCACCGAATCGAAATGCAGGCAAGAGACGATCGCGACCAGGTCGGCGGCCGACTCGTGAAAGCCGTTGTACTCGCCGGTCTCGCCCTCGGGGTCCGGCACGCCGACGGTGCTGTAAATGATTCCGTGCCCGACTTCGTGGGCGACGATGTCGAAATTGGTCGCGTCGCGCGAGACGACGCCGCTTTTGCTCCGGCTCGAGCCAAACTCGATAAAGCCGAAGCCGATGCGGCTGTTGTCGAACCGCGGCAGATGCACCAGCTCCATCTTGTCGAAGGCATCGGCCGAGTGCCATTCCAGCGGCTCACCGAAGTAGCCTTCCCAGACGTCCAGCACGAAGCGTACGCAACCGAACATGTGCGCCACCAGGAACCCGGGCGAGTCCTCGTCGATATTATCGAAATGCCCGTCCGCATCCGGCACGGCCGGCGCATAGATATCCCCGTCCCACGGCGGCAGATACAGGTAGGGGGAGCCATCGCGGCGGGTTTGCACGCCATAGGGGGGCCATTTGTCGACCGGCGCGATCGCGTACATGTGATCGTCTTCGGGGCCGGGACCGACGGTTCCGGCGGGACTGGACACGAGGATGACTTCGGGCTCCCGGTCGGGGTCGAGTATCGGAGCCTGCGGATACAGGCGGAAACGGGTTCCGCCCGGGTGGTCGCGCCGAACTGCCATGTCCCCCCAGTAATTTGGTTACTGGCGTTTTTCTAGTATCGCGATTGTATTTCTGGATCCGCGATTATTTTTTGCTACCACGATCAGGTTCTACTGCTTTTCGGCATCGATTGCAAGCGACGACCGGTAATGCCGCTCGAGCAATCGATAAAATTCCGCGCGGTCGCTGAATCCTGTTTCGGTCAAGTATTCGTCGAGATCCGCGGGCACGGATTCACCGAGTTGCGACTCGAAATACCAGGCGAGCAACTGCGGCGGCTTGATGTCGACGCGGGTACCGGACGATAAATCGGCATCGAGCCTGGCTTCGGCGCGCGCCTTCAGCGTGGGGTATCGACCATCCAGTCGCAGTTCATCGAGCAGCAACTGTCGATCCACCCCGCCCAGCCCTTCGACCAGCGCCCGCAACTGCTGCTGGTGTTCGAGGGCTTTTTCCAGCGCTTCGGGAGTCCAGTCGTTTCGCTCCATCCAGGCGTCCAGTTGCGCCCGGGTGAACAATCCCAGGGATTCCTGTAACTTGCGAAGCTGTTCGCGGAGATCCGCCTCGTCGATCGAGTAGCGCGTGCGACCGGCTTCGCGCCGCGCAAGCTGCTTGATCTGGGCGCGCAGCTTCAGCTGCCGGTAAAGCTCGGGCTCGAGGCGGAGCTCATCGAGAACCCGCGAGTCGATATCGGCCGGGTTAACATCGCCTTCGACGGGCGGGCTTCCGGAGTCGCCGGTTACCACCCGGTCCCACAAGGCGCTCCAGGCAAACTCGTAGCTGCATCGAAACGCCTCCGTCGGGGCTGCCGTCAATTCGGCGAGCTGCGCGAGCAAGGCGTCGGCGTCCTGCCGCTTGACGTCCTGTTCGTTGCGCGCGAGCCAGGACTCGAAAGCCGCCAGCGCGGCGGCATCGACCCCCTCGGCCCGCGCCCGCGCGAACACCTGCGTCCACTGACGCTCCGGGTAAAATATCGACTTGGCCAGCGCGACCAGCGAATCGGCCAGCGATCGATCGATAACCCCGGCCTCGCAGGCCATCGCCATCGACTTGCGCGCGTTGACCATCGCCAGCGACAGCGGCGGATAACCCAGCTCGGCGGGACCGTGCAGCACGGCCACTTCGTCATCGTCCTCGAGCACGCCGTCGCGGAAAGCCGCGAAGACCTCGCCCACGCCGCGCATGCCGAACGCGTACAGCTCGGCGGCACGCAATGCTCCCATGCTGCTCGCGCCGTACACGTGAATCCCGCGCGACATCGCCCACAGTATCTCCTTGTGCCAGACCGACGGCACGCCCTCGAAGTATCCATCGATGATCGCGATGACATCGGGCGAGGTTTGCGCGCCACGATAGACGTCGCCCTGCGATACCGGCGGCCGCCACTCGACCCCCGGTACTGCCTCTACCTCGGCGCGCGGCACGCTCGGCCCGGCAAACACGATGGCCCTCACGCCGCTCGCCCCGCGATGGCACGAGCGCGCGGCCCGGGAATATAGTCGTCTTCGTCGTGCGGCCCCTCGAGCCCGGGAATGACGACACGCACCACCGGGATGTCGAACTCCGGCTTGCTCAGATCGACGCAAACGACTTCCTCGATACCGCTGTCGGCGAGTCGCGCCAGCAACCATTCGACGTCTTCTTCGAAAGTCTCGAACTGCCGGTTCGGGATTTCGCCAAAATCAGCACTCCCGTCGTCGCTGCCGGCCAGCCTGCCCAGGAGACGGTTCTTCCGCTCGAGCTCGGATACCTCGTATTCGCGGTGGCTCAAATCGTCACGCGCCCCCGAGATATAAGTCGTGCGCACCTGTGCCGCTTCGGTCAACGCGCGTGCCAGCGCGATCGATTTGCACGGATGGCATCCGGATCCGATCCCCGGATGCGACAACGCGTTTGACCGGTCGAGCAACACACAGTCAAAGCTGGGAACGCCGATATCGCTGGTGCTGTTCCAGACCGTCACCGCGAGATTTGCCGTGTGCAATTTTGCGATCAATTCCCTGCAGAGCGCGTCGTCGATACTGTCGAGATCGAGCCTGGTGGCGTCCCGGTCCTTGTTGTCCTTGTAATGCCAAAGGCAGCTTGCATCGCGTTCGATACATTCGCAGATCGCATGCGAGACGGCTTCCAGATAGTGATTTCCCGATGCCAGGCCATTGCTGCTCTGCGCAAAGCAGCCACTGCCCGATGGCGCGGGCCAGGCGTAAAACGTATGCACGATTTCGTAGGGCAGCCAGCGCGAAGAATCGTCGATCAGGTTCGCGCCTTCGATCCACAGGATTGGCAAGGCGTCGTGGTAAAGACTATCGCGCATCTTCGGCAGGCGATCGATGTCGATCATCGCGTGTCGCTGCGAAAGATCAGCGAAACTGGCGAGCTTCAGCGGTAACTCGATGTGCTCCGCATGCCAGGTTTCGATCGACTCCATCAGCCCCGACGCCTTGGCCGCGTCCAGCGTCACGCCCTTGCCCTGTGAAACCGAAATCGAGTGTGCGTTGGGCCGGCAAACCATGACCACGGGTATACCGATGCTGTCCAGACCGGTCAGGTTGGCGATACGGGTGATACCCATGTCCGGCATCAGCGGTCGAGTATTGGCCAGCGTTTGTGCGGGGTCGACCAGCAGATGCGCCCCCCGTTGGTATTTTTTATTCGCCTGCATAGCTCACCGCATCGTATCCGGTGATTCGACCCGGCTGATTATAACCTCATGTCAACGAGTCCAGGATCGGTAAAAAGCCCTGGCGCGGGCGGGAGCAGTAGGCAAACCTGCGCGAGCGCTTCGCGAAAAAATCCAACGCCGCATTCGGCGTGCTCACGACGTCCAGAAATGGTGGCTACGAAACGCGCTACCTCGTATACCTGTACTCCAGCCGGATTTTGGCCGTCGCGAGCGAGCCGAGAGCAAGGCGGATTCTGTCGCGCGGGCGGGAGCAGTAGGGAAACCTCCGCGAGCGCCGCGCGACAGAATCCAACGCGGCTATCGGTTCGTGCAGCAGGCCAAAATGGTGGCTACGAAATGCGTTGACCCGCCGGATATTATTCGCAGCGGTTCTGGGCGTCGTGAGTGCGTCGATCGCAAGGCGAAATTTTTCGCAATACCGCGAGCAGTACACAGACGTACGCGAGCGGTTTGCGAAAAATTTCAACGCGGCGAGCGGCGTGCTCACGGCGTCCAGAAATGGTGGCTACGAAATGCGGTAACCCGACAACGATCACTCGCAGCGGTTCTGGGCGTCGTGAGTGCGTCGATCGCAAGGCGAAATTTTTCGCAATACCGCGAGCAGTACACAGACGCACGCGAGCGGTTTGCGAAAAATTTCAACGCGGCGAGCGGCATGCTCACGGCGTCCAGAAATGGTGGCTACGCCCTGACTTGAACAGGGGACCCCATCATTATGAGTGATGTGCTCTAACCAACTGAGCTACGTAGCCATGAATCCGGCGGCCGGCTTGCCCGGCCTCGA
>JBFGQE010000097.1:0-9355 GCA_041564355.1 Gammaproteobacteria bacterium
ACGCCGAGACAGGCGACCTGATCCGAGCGGTCGTCGATGTAAACCTTCCAGTCGTTATCCTCGGCCATGCGCCTGAGCCAGATGTAGTCACGATGGCCGGCATCGGCGCCGTCGATCACGCGATAGCGATCCTGCGCGTGGCGGATCACGGTCAGATCCGCGCGCACGCCGCCGCGCTGGTCCAGGAAATGCGTGTAAACGCCTTTGCCGATCGGCGTATCGCCGCCGACCTTGGCCACGCAGGCGAACTCCATCAGCGCCTCGGCGTCGGGCCCGATGACGTCGAACACGGCGAAATGCGACAGGTTGATCATGCCGACATCGTCCGACATCGCCAGCTGTTCGGCGTTGGATACGCGCCAGAAGTGGCGGTTGTCCCACTCGTGTTCGCGCACCGGCACCCGGTCGGCGTACTTTTCGAGTAAGTGTTCGTTCGACGCGTAACCGTGCGCGCGCTCCCAGCCGGCGAGTTCCATGAAGTAACCGCCGAGCTCCTGCTCGCGCGCCCAGAACGGGCTGCGCCGCAGGTTGCGGCCCTTGGTATAGGGTTCGCGGTTGTGCACCGCCGGGTTGTAAATCTTGAATGCCGATTCATAGCAGCGATCGTATATATACGAGGGCGTTTTCTGGATCGGGTAGTGGCGCGCGGTATCGATGCCGAAGAAGTCCATCTCGGCGACGCCGTCGGTCATCCAGTCGACCAGTACCTTGGCGATACCGGGCGCGTCCTTGACCCACACCGCGACCGCGTACCACAGGCCGCGGGTTTGCGACGATTCCCCGATCGACGGGCCGCCGTCGGAAGTGACCTGCAAAAGGCCGTTGAACGAATGGTCGTCCTTGTAGCCGAGTTCGCCGAGGATCGGGGTCAGTTCCATCGCACGCTCGAGCGGCTCCATGATCTGTTCGAGCTCGAGATCACGCTGTGACGGCGACCAATGGGTTTCGCCTTTTTCCGGCAGGTCGCGCGGGTGCACCAGGCGCGGTTCCTTTTCCTCGTAGTAACCCCATTCGATCTGGCCACCCTCTGGCGTTTTCGGGTCGCCCGTATCGCGCATGTAGGCGGAGTTGCCCTGGTCGCGCAGCAGCGGGTAGCCGATGTCCTTGCCGGTGCCTTCGAATTCGTTGTAGGGACCGAAAAACGACAGCGGGTGATCGACCGGCATGACCGGAAGATCCTCGCCGGCCATCTCGGCAATGCTGCGGCCCCACAGCCCGGTGCAAACGATAACGCGATCGGCGGCGATGTAGCCGCGACTGGTTTCGACGCCGACGATGCGCCCGTCCTGAATATCGAGCCCGGTTGCGGTGGTATTGGCAAAGGCCTGCGCCTTGCCGGTATTGACCGCTTCGTCGACGAGGATGCCGACCACGGTCTGCGAGCGCGGTTTGACCAGGCCGGCGTCGGGATCCCACATCGCGCCCTGGATCATGTCTTCCTCGAGCAGCGGAAACTTCTGCTTGGCTTCGGCTGCGCTGATCATCTTCACGTTGGTGCCGAAAGCCTTGCCGGACGCAACCTTGCGCTTGAGCTCCATCATGCGATCGTCGTCGCCGACGCGCGCGACCTCGAGCCCGCCGCAGCGCTCGTAATGGCCTATCTTGTCGTAAAACTCGATGCTGTAATGCGTGGTGTAGCAGGTGAACTTGCTGTGATCGGTGGCGTAGCAGAAATCGGACGCGTGCGAGGTCGAGCCGCAGTCGGTCGGCACGGAAGTCATGTCGATACCCACGATGTCTTCCCAGCCGCGCTCGACCAGATGATGCATCACCGAGGCGCCGACGATGCCGCCGAGCCCGATGATGACGACGTTGGCTTTATCCGGAAATTGTGCCATGACTTTTCTCTTTGCTACGCTGCTGCAGGGTTGGGGAGTATAAACATCCCGTTTTCACTTCTTCAACCATTTTAAGTCGCGCAGGTCGCGGCCTTGTTCAAGGGCGTCGCATCTGAAATCTGACGCTCCCTGTCTCAGCAGGAAAGCAAAGCCGGGCGGGAATCGTTTGCCACGTCGCCGACCGGGTCGGCCTGCTGGTCGCTCCCGGCCTGGACCGTTGACGGTCTAGTTAAAGGTATGGCGAAAACAGCCAGGCCGTGGCATCGCGATATCTTGTCGGCAGGCTGCGACTGTCGACGCCGGCCAGCGACTCCTCGGCGGACCGCGAACGGACTCGCTCGTAGTGCGCCGACATCCTGGCGACGAACTCGCGTTCGAACACTTCGACCACGATTTCGAAGTTCAGGCGCAGGCTGCGCGGATCGAGATTGGCGGAACCGATGTGCGCGTAACTGTCGTCGATCAACAGCAACTTGCTGTGGGCGAACGGCGGTGGTTGGTAATAAACCCGCACGCCGTATTGCAGTAATTCCCAGAGCATGTTGCGCGTGGCCCAGTGGACCAGCGGCTGATTGGATTTTTGCGGCAGAATGACGCTGACATCGACGCCGCGCAGCGCCGCCGCCTGCAGCGCGTTGATCAGCTCGGGCGGCGGCAGGAAGTAAGGCGTCATGATGGCCACGCGCTGGCGCGCGAGCGCTACCGCACCGGAGATGATCATCGCGAGCTTGCCCAGGTCCTCGTTCGGCCCGTCGGTGACGACACGGCAGATGGCCTGGCCTGCCGAAACCGGCTTGACATACTTCCGGCGCCGGGCCTGCCCGGCCGCGAATCGCCAGTCCTCGTCGAAAACGGCCTGTAACTGCTCGACCACGGGTCCCTCGAGTCGAAAGTGGATATCCGCGGTTTCGTTGCGTCTCGCCGGTTCGTGCTGCAGGTGGCGATCGCCGATGTTCATCCCGCCGGTAAACCCGACGATGCCATCCACGATCAGCAGCTTGCGGTGATTGCGCAGGTTGACATGCAGCGAGGGCGGCAGCAGGCGCGGCGGGATAAAGCGGGCCACGCGGATTCCGTGACGCCGTAACAGGCTGCCGGCGCGTGGCAGGCTGTACCATTCGCCGAAGCCGTCCAGCAGCACACAGACCTCGACGCCGCGTCGGTGCGCGTCCGCCAGCGCGTCGATGAACTCCCGGCCACTGCGGTTGGTCTCGAATATATAGGTTGCCAGGCAAACCCAATCGTGCGAATTTCGAATCGCGGCCAGCATCGCGGCGTAGGCGTCCTCGCCGCTGAAGCAGGGCGATACGGTGTTCGTATCGACCAGCGCGCGATGCGTCACCGCCTCGGATGACCGGGCCAGTGCTTCCAGTTCGGGATGTTCGGCCAGGACGGGCAATCGCCGTTGCGGATCTGGGGTTTTGACCGCCTCGGGCCCCTCGTAGCCAATTTTCAGGTGTCGCGAGGGCTCGCCTTTCAATTGGTGCGCCCGGGTGCGTATCCGGTTGATGCCGAACAGGAAATAGAGCAACGGTCCGAGTATCGGGTAGGCGAAACTGATCGCGATCCAGCCCAGCGCGGCCCTGGGATCCCGCTTGTAAAGCAGGGCGTGGCTGGCGCTGATTATCGCGAGGGCAAGGTGCGCAACGAGCACGAGCCAGGCGTCGTTCAAATCAATCTCCCCGCGACCGCAGTGAATCGATCATGGTCAGTATCGAACCTGAAACAAGTTCAGCAGCTTCCCGGAAAGACATGACGGATAATCGCAGCGCGCTTAGCCGGCACCCGGGGTATGGCGCCCGGAATAATGATCCATCGGCAAACATTAACATATTTTTGCCAAGCCCTCGGACTTGCCCGGGTTCCCTGCGGAAGGCTTGAATCCGGCGATTCGGATTGGGTAGCTCCGATCGGGAAACGAGGATGCTTATCGCGCGACGCCGCATTTCGAAACCTAATGAGAAACGCGCGCCAAGTCGCAGAATAAAAAGAAGTTACCCCGGTCACATCCGGGCCAAAATCCATGGCAACAGTGCGTGATTGAACTATTATCTTCAGGATTGGCATTGGGGAAAAATTTATGGCGAGCAAGGGTAGTAGGGGCGCGAAGACGAATTCGGGCAGTTCGAGTGACGGTATGAGCGAAGTCGATAATGTCGACAAGATTCGCGATATTCTCTTTGGCAACCAGATGCGAGACGTCGAAAAACGTTTCACCAGTCTGGAAAAGTCCCTGGCCAACGACTTTGACGCGTTGCGCAAGGAAAACGCGATGCAGATCGACTCGCTGAAAAGTTTCATCGAAAGCGAGTTGGAACTACTGGGGTCGAATTTGGCCTCGGCGGAGAGGGCGCGTATCGATACCGTCGATGAAATCGAAGACAAGCTCAAGCAGCAGGTCAGGCAAATCGAAGGCAAGCTCACCGACCTGTCAAAGTCGCTCGACAAGAGTGCGCGTGATATCAACCAGAAAGTCCTCAAGCAAAGCCAGGAATTCAGCAAGGAGCTGAGCAAGCAGATCGGCGATGCGCGTGAGCGCATGGATCAGCAGCGTGACGCGCTGTCCTCGGGCAAGGTCGATAAGGCCATGCTGGCCGAGGTGCTCGGTGCGCTGGCATTGCAGGTTAACTCGGACGAATCAAAATAACGGCGCTTCGGGTTCGGCACCGGCTAATCCATGAATGACGCCAAGCGCGACGAGCGCCAAGATCTCGAAGAACTGCGGCGCCTGCTGGTTGGCCCGGAAAAGGAAAGGCTCGACCAGCTCAGCGACGGAGTCGAGGTACCCGAAAATTTCTCCGACAAGGTAGGCGAGATTCTGCCGCGCGCGATGCAAAAGAGCGCGCTGCAGGGCGAAGAGCTTGCGCAGGCGATGATGCCGACGGTGGAACAAATCGTCCGGCTGTCGATCAAGAAAGATATCAACCGGTTTGCCGACGCGCTGTTCCCGGTAATTGGTCCGGCGATTCGAAAATCGATCCGCGAAACCATCCGCCAGATGATGCAATCGATGAACCGGACGCTGGAGCAGAGTTTTTCCTGGCAGGGAATTAAGTGGCGTCTCGAGTCGATGCGCACCGGAATCCCGGTGGCGCAGATTGCGATGTTGCAGAGCCTGATATATCGCGTCGACCAGATCTTCCTGATTCATCGCGAAACCGGTCTGCTGTTATGTCATCTCGGCCAGGATAATATCCAGGGCCAGGATCCCGACCTGGTCTCGTCGATGCTCAGCGCGATCAACGATTTTGTCGGCGATTCGTTCGACGTCGACCAGGATCGGTCGCTGGACAGTGTCGAGGTCGGCGATTTCTCGATCTGGGTAGAGCGCGGTCCTGACGCGATCATCGCGGCCGCGATTCGTGGCGAAGCGCCGAACAGTTTGCGCACCACGCTGCAACAGACGCTGGAAAAAATCCAGCATGAACTCGGTGACACGCTGCGCGAGTTCAACGGCGACACCGGGCCCTACGAGAGCCGCGCCGATCTATTGTCGGATTGCCTGCAGGCGCGCTACCAGGAGTCGCCGAAAAAGAGTTCATCCGTGCCCGTTATCATGGGTGTCGTTTTGCTGTTGCTATTGCTTTACTGGCTCGGGCTGGAATTACAGCAGGAATGGCAGCGCGATGAATACGTCGCGAGCCTGGAAAACGAACCCGGATACGTGATTACCGGGTTGGCCAGCCGGGATGGGCGGCTCGTGATCAGCGGATTACGAGATCCGCTGGCGCGCGATGCGGCGGAATTACTCGAAGAATCGAAGCTATCCCCGGATGCGGTCGTGCATCGACTGGCTGCTTACCAGTCGCTGCAGGCGCCCTTCCTGGAGCGTCGCGTACGCACGATGCTCGATCCGCCCGAGGGCGTCGAGCTCGAACTGGTCGGCACGACGCTGGTGCTCAGCGGCAGCGCCGGCGCCGAGTGGCGTCAGCGACTGAACGATCGCATCCCCCTGGTTGTCGGAATCGACCGCGTCGACCAGAGTGCGTTACGTACCCGGTTCTCGCCGGCGCTGCTAAACCCGCCGGAAAGTGTCGAGCTGAGCCTGGAAAATGGGGTGCTGTATGCAACCGGGGCGGCACCGCAGGAGTGGATTCGCAGTCTGGCCGCCGCCGCGGCGGAATTTGACGAAGTCACCGAGGTCGACACGCGTGCGTTGCAGAACCTGACCGAGCTGGAGTTGGTCAATGCGATCGACGCGCTCGAAAACCGGGCAGTGATGTTCGACCGTGGTGCTGCCCTCGATTATGTTCCGGCCCATGTCCCGCAAATCGTCGAAATGGCGCGCGAAATCATCGGTCTGAGCGGTAAATTAGCGCGAAAAGTGCAAATTGTTGTGAAGGGTTACACAGATTCGGTGGGAAACCATGCCGACAATGTTGTCCTCAGCCGGCAAAGAGCCGCGGCCATCGCGGAATTGCTGGTCGACGCCGGGATCGATGACTCGATCCTGACGATCAAAGGTCTCGAGGCACCGGTCGCGGCGGAAATCGACGCGATTGAACAGCGCTACAACCGACGTGTCGAGTTCGACGTAATTATCGAGTAAGCCCGGGAAGTTCGTGACGAAATACAAGATTTGCATGCTGGGGGCGTTCGCGGTGGGGAAGACTTCGCTGGTGCAGCGTTTCGTGCACAGCATATTCAGCGAGCGCTACCAGACCACGCTCGGTGTCAAGATCGACAAGAAAAGCGTGCAGCTCGACGACCACGCTGTCGAACTGGTTCTGTGGGATCTGGCCGGCGAGGATGAATTCATGGAAGTGCGCGGCTCCTATCTGCGCGGTTCGGCTGGCGGCATACTGGTCGCAGACGGAACCCGCGGCGAAACGCTCGATATCGCGCTGGAACTCTGCGACCGGCTTTATACCGAGGTTGGAGAAGTGCCGGTGGTGCTGATCGTTAACAAGTGCGATCTGCGCGATGACTGGCTGATCGAGACCGAGGCGCTCGACGAGTTGCGTGCGGCTGGCTGGAGCGTAATCGAAACCAGTGCCAGGACCAGTGAAAATGTCGAAGCCGCATTTCTCGATCTTGCCACCAAGCTGCAGGCGGGGGACTGACCGTGGTTGCCCCGTCCCAGTATCCGGAAAAAGTCGTCGACAAGATTTTGCAGGTTACCCTGCAAAGCAAAAGTTTCGCCTATTTGGCTATCGATCCGGACGGCGTGCTGCTCAGCCAGGGCGGCGAAGTGTCGGTGCTCGGCATGCCGGCCTGGCAGCCCGGACAGTCTATCCTCGACGACGCGTTGTTTCTTTCCGGCTACCTGCCGATGCGAGACAAATACGAAACCATCCCTGACTACCAGGTCGATGATACCCGAGTGATCGACGTGCACCTGTTTCGCGATCAGGATTGCATCTGGGTGATCCTGGTGGACAAGACCAGCGACAAGGAATGGGAGCTCAGCGCGCGGCAAAAGGGCAATGAATTGCGCCTGCTGAAGCAGCAGCTTAAACAAAAAGTCGGCGATAACGTGCCGGCCGAGCCGGCCACCGAGTTCGATTTTTTCGAGAGCCTGAACATGCTGGCGTTGTGCGCCAACGAAGACGGTTCCTTCGACCTGCTCGAGCCGGTTCCCGACCGCTTCAAGTGCATTTATCCCGAATCGATCGAGGCGGTGAAGTCGATTTATCCGCAGGAAAAATTCCCGTTCGTCGAGAACTTTCTTATCGACGCCGAGGAAATCTGGTCCGATCGGAGCAACCGTAAGCGGATCCGTTCGGGGCCCTGGGTCGAAACCTCGACCGGCGGTGAAGAAGTCGCGCTCGAGGCCATCGCGCTGAACTGGAAGAATTTCAGGCTGCTGTTCATCGAGATTCTCGACGAGAGCTACCAGTTGAATCACAATTTCCTGCAAATTGGTCGCGAAGGCGTGCTGCTGAACAAGATTCTCGAGGAAGAGGTCAGGAAGCAGACCCGCGAGATTCGCGCGCGAGAGGAAGAAATCGCGTTACGTCTGGTATGCGCAGCGGACAGTCGTGACGACGGCGAAACCGGCTCGCATATCCGTCGCCTCGGGCTTTACAGTGAACTGATGGCGTACGAGCTTGGCTGGAGTGCGGCGGACGCGGAAGAAATACGAATCGCCGCGCCGATGCACGATATCGGCAAGATCGGCATTCCCGACCATATTTTGAAGAAACCGGGGCAACTCACCGAAAGCGAATTCGAAATCATGAAACTGCATCCGGAAATCGGCGCGCGTATCCTGTCCAACTCGGAGTCGCCGTTGGTGCAGATGGCCCGCGATATTTGCCTTGGCCATCACGAGAAATGGGACGGCAGCGGTTATCCGGGAGGTCTGGCCGGGGAAAAAATTCCGATCAGCGCGCGGATCGTCGCGATTGTCGACGTGTTCGATGCGCTGATTCACAGGCGCGTTTACAAGGAAGAAATGCCGGTCGACGAGGCGCTGAAGTTGATGTACGAGGGCCGCGGCAAGCATTTCGATCCGACGTTGCTGGACCTGTTCTTCGATCTGAAGAATAAAATGAGCGAGATTGCATTCGATTACAGCAACCCGATCGGCGATGACCTGGCCGAGGGCGGGGACATAATCGAAGATATACACTTGCGACGTCCAGCCGATTGAGCGATATTGGTAACCCTGTAACCATTCGCGCCGGATATAGCACCGGCATCAACAAACGACGGAACACCGGGGGCAATTAGAATGAAGCTAGCCGAACTACTCCATGGGAAGTCCGGGCAAATCTATAAAATCAAGTCGCGACAGAATATCGCCGAGGCGGCGATCGCGTTGACCGAAAACAAGGTCGGCGCATTGCTGGTCGAGGATGACGACGGCCAGATCGTCGGCATCCTGTCGGAACGCGACATCGTCGGCGGGATGGGGCCGCACGGCGCCGATCTGCACGACGTCGAGGTTGCCGAGTTAATGACTTCGAACCTGATTCGTTGTTCACCGCAGGATACGGTCAACGAGGCAATGGCAATGATGACCGATCGTCGCATTCGTCATCTGCCGGTATTCGACGACGATGAGCTGGTGGGATTTATCAGCATCGGCGACCTGGTCAAGTGCCGCATCATGGAAGTGCAGTCCGAGGCCGAAGCCCTGCGCCAGTACATCGCGACCTAGGCGCCGGTAACTTCCGGCCTGCCGGCCGTCACGCCGGCTTTCGTTTCCTGTTTCAGCGTCGCGCGAATTGTGGCGGCCCGACGTTTGGGTCGGGGCCGCCTTAACCTCAACCCGTCTCTATTTCGCCGCGTTCAGCGCCTGGTCGATATCGGCAATGATGTCCTTGACGTTCTCGATGCCGATCGACAACCGCACCAGGTCGGGGGTGACGCCCGACGCCGCGAGTTCCTCGTCACCGAGCTGTCGATGCGTGGTCGAAGCCGGGTGCGTTGCGAGCGATTTCGCGTCGCCGATGTTCACCAGTCGCGTGATCAGTTGCAACGCATCGAGAAATTTCGTGCCGGCCTCGAGGCCCCCTTTGATCCCGAAAGACAGAATACCCGATGCCTTGCCGCCCAGGTACTTGTCGGCC
>JBFGQE010000098.1:0-9294 GCA_041564355.1 Gammaproteobacteria bacterium
ATAAGGCATGTTTCAGTGTCCTTCTCGATAGAGGTTTAAACGGTCCGCGGCGTTTTAAAATAGCGCGCTGCCTAATTGTGAGTGCGACAAGGGTATTGGATAAAGGGAAATAGTTAACAGTGTTCGCGATCCAGTACATTGCTCACCAGCGATGCGATTTCCGGCACTGCCTGTGCAATCGACCAGTATTCGGTCGGGTAAAAATTCGATATTTGATCTCCCGTGGGCTTGAGCTGGAACCTGGGTTTTCGCGGATTCTGGTTTGAACTGTCCAGGATTGTCTCTTGACTCCAGAAATCGAGTCTAAACATATCGATTTTATGTATCCCAAAGCCGAGTTCAGTTAGCCAACCGGCTAACATCAGTCGTCACAAGCAAAAATCTTCTTGGCAATAGACAATGAGTGCTTGGCGAAGCTCTCCACAACTACCAGGGCTTCTCGCGAAGCTGCCGGGCAGATAGTTCAATAAACTTGCACGATGCGCGGTCATTCCTCTCTTCGCCGACAAACCGCTCGTTCTCTGCAGATCCGACTCGAATCCGGCTCGCATTATGCTACGCTCTGGCGATAGCGTCCTGAACAGACTTCCACGATGAATAGCTTCTGGTCCAACATCTTCAAACCAGGCGACAGCGAGCTGCAAACCATTATCGGGTTATGGGAGCAGACGCCGTTGTTCAAAAACATCCCGGCACGCCAGACCGCGTATCTTTGCGACAAGATGCACGTGCGTCCGTTCAAGGCCGGCGAAACGATTTTTACCCAGGGCGACCAGGGCGCCGGCGCGATCCTCGTGCTCGAGGGCGAAGTCAGGATCATGGCCAACAAAACCGAGCTGGCGACGCTGCAGCCGGGCGATTTCTTCGGCGAGATCGCGCTCGCCGCGCCGGAGCGTCGTACCGCGGACGCAACCGCGACAACCGCGTCGAGACTGGTCTACTTTCTCAAGCAGGATCTGGAGGAGTGGATCGAGTACGAACCGCGTCTCGGCGCGCGTTTCCTGATGAACCTGTCGGCAACGCTCGCCGAAAGACTTTACGAAGCCAACCGGGTTATCGCGAGTCGCGAATGAGCTGGCAGCAAAGTCCGCATCTGCAGACCTTCAGGATTTTCGCGATCATCGTTGCGGTCATCCTGGCCGGCTTCTATCTGTTATCCGCAGTGCTGGTCCCGGTGATTATCTCGCTCACGCTGTACGCACTGTTCGAGCCCGCCGTGATCTACCTCGTGCGGCATAACGTCAACCACTCGCTGGCGATATTCGTCGTCCTGGTTTTCCTGTTGCTGGCGAGCCTGGTCATGATCGGTTTCGCGCTGCCCGCGCTGTTCGAGCAGACCTCGTTGCTGCAGGCAAAATTGCCGCAAATCGCGAGCAAGCTGGAAAAACTGCTGACCGAGTACGGCGAACTGCTGAGCGAGCGTTTCGGCGCGGATCTCGACGTGTCCGAGATCACCCTGTCATTTTTGTCCGAATCCTCGTCACTGGGACAGTCGATTTTGATCAACGTGTCCAACCGGTTGCTCAATTTTGTCATTATTTTCGTGCTCGTGCCGTTTTTAACCTATTACCTGCTGAAGGACTTCAAGCGCGCGCGCAACGAGCTGATGGACTGGTTGCCCAATTCCAGTTTCGAACTCGGCTGGCTGATTTACCACAACGTGTCGACGCAGCTGAACGCCTACACTCGCGGGGTCATGATCCAGGCGCTGATCATGGCCACCTTCTGCTCGATCGGTTTCAGCCTGATCGGACTCGACATCCCGATTTTACTCGGCGCGATCACCGGCATTTTCAATCTCGTGCCCTACATCGGCCCGGTTATCTCGATCGTGCTGGCGCTGCTGGTCGGCGCCGCGATGACGCCCTTCGACCCGTCGATTCTTTATCTCAGCGTCGTGGTGATTATCGGCGCGCAAATATTCGATAATATCGTCGTGATCCCCGCGGTGGTCGCCGGCGCGGTCAACCTGCATCCGGTGCAGGCAATACTCGGCATCATCGTCTTCGGCAGCCTGTTCGGCACGCTCGGCGTGATCCTCGCGGTGCCCGCCATCGCCGCGGGCAAGATCGTATTCAAGAATATTTACGCCGACATGGCCAACGCGAGCCTCAAAGCCGCGGCCTGATCTGGTTCGAAGCTTTGCGTAGGTGTCTCCGTCGCGGCCTCGGGGGCGTGACAAGGAGAAATCGCCAAAAGAGAGGAAAATCGACCTGTTTTGAGCGCCAATCCCCGGCAAACGGATGAGCGCAAGGGAGAAAACCCCGCTACCGCGACCTGGTAATCCAAACAGGGAACCGGCCTATCTCCGGCGGGCCCGCGGGCAACCCATCCGGATGCGTGGATCGAGCGCGCGGTGACACGGCGGAATTTTTTCGATCGATTGATGCATGTCAAAGGCATGGCAAGGGTAAGAAATACAATCTGGTTTATTCATCCGAAGCACCCTGGGTTTCATTGTGTTTGACTCTTTAAATCACTGGTTCGACTCGCTGCAAGAGGAAAGCAAGCTTTTCGAGCATCGCGACGATGAGCTGTTGCACAGCGCGCTGGCATCGGTTCTGTACCACGTAATTAGCGCAGATCGGCATATCGACGCCAGGGAAAAACATGCGTTCGACACGATCATGAAGCAGGAACTCGATCTCGACGAGACGCAAATCGACCATCTTTACGCGGCGGCGAAAGGCTCTACCGCCGATATACACGGCGATTTACACACCATCAATCTCTACCTGAAACGCAATCCCGCGGTGCGTATGACTTTTATGCGCAAGCTGTTGCAACTGGTCGACGTGGGTGGCGCGCATACCGAAGAGCTGGACCTGTTTTTCGAAACCCTGCATGAAGTGTTTCCCGAAGTGCAGGTAACCAAAGGTGACGACGATCTCTAGCCCCGGCGGGCAGGCGCTGCCTTTTTCAGATTTTCGAGCGGACACTATCCCTGACCCGGTGCAACGGGTGAACTAACCCCTCTCGAGCAATCCGCGGCGTGGCTGGCCGCGTTGTCCTCAGCCACTCGATCCGCTTCGACTGCGCTGACGCCCAACCGCTCGATGCGACTTCCGCGCGCGTCTCCGCCGTCATGCTCTCGTGATAATTCAGTGAAATATTCGGGCTAATCCTTTTCCAGGCTTTGCGCCAGCGACAGTAGCGCGGCCTTCAATTCTTCGTCTTCGACCCAGTTCGCGCTGCTGCGAATCGCATCGACCGATGCGGCGCTGACCGCGCGAGGAGCTCGCGGCGGGTTTTCCCGGCCGACGCTGAGCAGGTCATCCGGCAGGCTGCGAAAGCGCAGGCGTTGCTCGAGGCCAAAGGTTTCGCGTAATTGCTGGCCGATTTCGGCGGCGTGCAGGCGCAGGTAATTCGCGACCATCGGGGTGCTCGCGGCGATGACGATTTCGTCACTGTTCAAGGTGAGCAGGGTTACCTGGCGATTTACCGTCTCCGGCAGGTTCTGTTCGAGAAAGGCCTGGAGTTCCGGCAGCTGCCGTTTTACCTGCGCGTAGCCCGGGGGTAAGACCGAGCGACACAACTGATCGAGACGCTTTTGCGCCATTATGCCCGCCTCCGCGACCGTTTCGGCCTCGACGAGGGTGGTTTAGCCGCGTCCTGTTTCGCAGCGAGACCGAGCCGCTGGTAAAGCCGCCTGACGACGTCTTCATCGACAAAGCGATACTTGCCCGGTTTCAGCCACTTCGGTAGCTGGAAACGATCGTAGCGCACCCGGACGAGGCGGCTGACCTCGACGCCGACGGCTTCCCACAGGCGACGAACCTCGCGGTTGCGCCCCTCCTTCAGCACGACGTGGTACCAGTGATTACTGCCCGAGCCACCCGAATCGAGGATTTCCTCGAAACGCGCACGGCCGTCTTCGAGGTCGATCCCGTCGCGCAGGCGCTGCAGCATCTCGTTACTGACCGCGCCATGCACGCGCACCGCGTACTCGCGCTCGACTTCGAACGAAGGATGCATCAGGCGGTTGGCGAGTTCACCATCGTTGGTAAAAAGCAACAGCCCGCTGGTGTTGATATCGAGCCGGCCGATGCCGATCCAGCGCCCCTGCTGCAAACTAGGCAGGTTGCGAAACACGTCTTCGCGACCCTCCGGGTCGGCGCGCGTGCAGACTTCGCCGATCGGCTTGTGATACAGCAAAATCTTTGGTTTGGCCTCGTGCCGGTGCAGGCGCAGCAGCTTGCCGTCGATCGCGATTTTCTCGCGGCCCTCGATCTGATCGCCGGGCCGCGCGGTTTTGCCGTTGACGCTGATACGACCCTGTTGCAACAGCGCGTCGATCTGGCGACGCGAGCCGGCGCCCTGGCGCGCGAGATACTTCTGGATACGTTCCATGGCGGGAGTATACCGGGAATCGAAGTAGACGGTATTGCTGACCCTGTGCCGCGATGGAAGGCAGGTTTAGAGCAAATAGAGATTTCGCATTCCGGCAACGGAGATTGCCGGCATTGGGCCGCTTTTACCGGATCCCGCGGTCAACCCGCGGAATGACCTGGCCGCGGCCGGGTCAGTTCAGGGCCCAGCGCTGGCCGATGCCGGCCGATGATTCCGAGATCAGGGTCCTCGCGTTGGTATCGAGCTTGAGGTCGAGAATCGTCGCCGAATCGGGCTGCACCCGGTGCTTGACACGGGGCATCCAGGTTTCGCGGCGCTCGCCGGTCTTGACGTCCCAGATATCGATGCCCTTGGCGGTACGCCCGGTCGCGAGGATTCGATTGTCCGCGGAAAAGTCGGCCGAGGCCAATGTCATCTTGACTTCGTCGAGGCGGGAGACCAGCTTGCCGCCGTCGCGCGTCGCGTAAATTCGCGCGTCGGCGATATAGGCGTTGGCCAGCGCGTACTCGCCGTCATCCGACAGCGCAACCAGCGCGATCTTGTACTCGAGATTTTTCGACCACAGGTGCTTGCCGGTGCCGAGGTCCCACAGGCTAGCGTGCCAGTCGTCCGAACCGGTCAGCGCGTAACGGCCGTCCGCGGAAAGCGCCACACTGGTAACTTTTTCATGGTGCGGAAACACGTAGCGCATCTGGCCCGCGACCATGTCGAAGTAAACCGCCTGGTTGTCCGTGCTGCCGATCAGCGCGTAACGGCCGTCCGCCGACACCGCGACATCGGTCAGGTTGGGCCATTGCCAGTAGCCGGTCAGCCGACCGGAAGCGACCGCCCAGCGTGCGATCGAATTTTGCTCGACCGTGACCAGCACGTCGCCCTGCGCGGAAAACGCGGCGTCGATGATGCCGCCCTCGTTGCCGTCCTCGTGCTGCACGCTGTAGAGGACTCGGTTGCCCTGCAGATCCCAGACCCTGGCGAAGCCGCCGATTTCGCCGGTCAACAGGTACTTGCCGTCGGGACTGATCGCCGCGCCGTAGGAACCCGTATCGGCGTGGACCCAGGTTTCCAGGGCCTGTTTCTTCTCGCTACAGCCGACCGACAGGACGCCAACCAGGATCGAGCCAAGTAAACATGAGATTGTTTTGCGCATGCCGGATATGTCGGCAGGCCGGGTGAAATCCTGAGCTCAAAAGCCGGATCCCGGGTAATTTCCCGGCCCGTTACGACCCGGTGTTTTCGCCGCTTAGATGGTGGCCGTTTACGATACCCCGGCTTCGGCCGTGACGGCCTCCTCGATCTCCGGGGCGAGCATATCGGCGTCGCTATTCTCGTCGAAGGAAAATTCGGGATTGAACTGATCGATATCGCGGATTTCGGCCAGCGTCGGCAATTCGTTCAGCGATTTCAGATTGAAGTAATCGAGAAACTCGCGCGTGGTCCCGTACAGCGTCGGTCGGCCCGGGACCTCCTTATGGCCCAGCGACTTGACCCATTCCCGCTCCTGCAGGGTCTTGATAATATTGGTGCTCACGCTGACCCCGCGAATGTCCTCGATTTCGCCACGCGTTATCGGCTGCCGGTAGGCGATCAGCGCGAGCGTTTCCATCAACGCGCGCGAGTATCGCGGCGGCTTTTGCTCCCACAGGCGCGCGACCCAGGTTTCGAAATCGGCCCTGACCTGGAGACGAAATCCCGACGCGACCTGTTTCAACTCGATGCCGCCGGTGGCATAGCGTTCGCCAAGTTCATGCAGGGCCTGGCGAATATCGTCCTTGCCGGGTTGCTCGAGATCGCCGCTGCACAGGTCGAAAATCTGGTTCACCGACAGCGGCTTGTCGCTTGCGGCCAGCAAGGCTTCGATAATCGCTTTGAGCTTTTCCTTGTCGATCATGATTTCGCCTTTACGTAAATGGGTGCGTACGGCTCGCTTTGCACCAGTTCGATCAATGATTCCTTGAGCAATTCGAGAATCGCGATAAAGCTTACCACGACTCCCATGCGCCCTTCTTTGACCTCGAAAAAATCGCCGAAGCTGGTGAATTCGTCGGCCGAAATCCGCTCGAGCACGATAACCATGCGCTCGCGCACCGACAGCGGCTCGCGATCGACGTGGTGACTGGCGAACTGCTCGGCACGGTTGACCACGTCGCGGAACGCGCCCATCAAATCATTCAGACTGACCTGCGGCAGCGGCATTTCGACCTTGAAACGCGGTACCTCGATACTGGGCAGGTGAATTTCGCGCTCGAGCCGGTCCAGCGCGTCGAGATCCTCGGCGGCCTGTTTGAACTGCTCGTATTCCTGCAGGCGACGCACCAGCTCGGCACGCGGGTCGTCTTCGTCATCTTCGCTGACCGGGCGCGGCAGCAGCATGCGCGACTTGATCTCGGCGAGCATCGACGCCATGACCAGGTATTCGGCGGCAAGTTCCAGTTCGAGCGTATCCATCAGGTGGATATATTCCATGTACTGCTTCGTGATCGTCGCGATCGGGATGTTCAGAATATCGATGTTCTGCCGCTTGATCAGGTAGAGCAGCAGGTCCAGCGGCCCCTCGAATGCCTCGAGGAATACGAGCAGCGCGTCCGGCGGGATATACAGGTCTTGCGGAATCACCGTCAGCGGCTCGCCCTGCACCAGCGCGAAAGGCATTTCCGACTGGGTCGACACGCCGTTGGCGAAGCCCTGCACCATTACCTGCGCCCCGTAAGGCCCATGACCTTGCGAACTTCTTCCATCGTGTCCTGGGCCTCGTCGCGCGCGGCCTCGCAGCCCTCGGCGATGATGCTGTCGACCCCGGACAGGTCGCCGAGATATTCCTTGACGCGTTGCTGGATCGGCTTGAGTTCCTCGAGGATCGAATCGACTACGTACTGTTTGCAGTCGAGACAGCCAATCGATGCGGTCTTGCAGCCATCCGACAGCCTCTGCCGGGTTTCGTCATCGGTGTAAACCTGGTGCAGAGCCCAGACCGGGCATTTTTCCGGGTCGCCGGGATCGGTGCGGCGTATCCGCGCCGGATCGGTCGGCATGGTCCTGATCTTGCGCGTCACCTCGTCGGGATGCTCGCGCAGCGCGATCGTGTTGTTATACGACTTGGACATTTTCTGCCCGTCGATACCCGGCATCTTCGACGAAACGCTCAGCAACGACTGCGGCTCGACGAGGATAATGCGCCCCTCGCCGTCGAGGTACCCCAGCAGGCGCTCGCGGTCGCTGAGGCTGATGTTTTGCTGCGACTCGAGCAGCGCGCGGCCGACGGACAGCCCCTCGATATCGCCCTGCTCCTGGTAACGCTTGCGCGCGTCACGGTAGAGTTTCGCGTTCCTTTTACCCATTTTGCGCATCGCGGTTTCGACCTTAAGCTCGAAATCCGGCTCGCGGCCGTAAAAATGGTTGAAACGGCGCGCAATCTCGCGGGTTAGCTCGACGTGTGCAACCTGGTCTTCACCGACCGGCACGTAGCCGGCCTTGTAGATCAGGATATCGGCGCTTTGCAACAACGGGTAACCGAGGAAACCGTAGGTTGCAAGATCGCGATCGCCGATCTTTTCCTGCTGGTCCTTGTAGCTTGGCACGCGCTCGAGCCAGCCCAGCGGCGTAATCATCGACAGCAAGGTATGCAGCTCGGCGTGTTCCGGAATCCGCGACTGGATGAACAGCGTCGCGCTGCCCGGGTTAACCCCCGCGGCGAGCCAGTCGATGACCATGTCACGCGTACTCTCGCCGATAATCGATGGATCCTCGTAGTGGGTCGTCAACGCGTGCCAATCCGCGACGAAATAAAAGCATTCGTAGCTGTGCTGCAGTTCGATCCAGTTCTTGAGGACGCCGTGGTAGTGGCCCAGGTGCAATAACCCGGTAGGACGCATGCCGGACAGCACGCGATTGTTTTGACTAATGGTGTTCAATAATGAGGTTCCAAAGGATGCAGGCCCTGGGGCCTGATTATACAAAGCCGCCACGGCGCAAACCACCTTTATCTTGAGACATAGCCCGCGTCGTGTTTGGTTTATTGTTCACCATTGCAGCCAGGGGCCGGTTCGCGCAGGGGCGCAGAGATCGCAGAGGGCGTGATGAGGTTGCTCATTGCCGCGAAAAAACGCCGAAACAGCAACCGGAACTCTAAATGATCTCTTAAGGTCGCACTTAGGGCCCGCCATCGGCGCGGTTCAACCCCGAGGACACCCCAATCAGTCCCCGCGCCCCTCCGCGTTCCTCTGCGCCTCCGCGCGAAACACTTTACCGTTCACCCCTCGAGAAAAGAAACGTCGCCGCGACCGTGGCGCAGGATTTCCGGATGGCCGTCGATCAGGCTGATCACCGTGGTCGGCTCGACGCCGCAGAAACCGCCGTCGATCACCAGGTCGACGTCGTGCTCGAAGCGTTCGCGAATTTCGACCGCGTCGTCTAGCGCCTCGCGACCGCCGGGAGGAATCAGCGTGCTGCTCATGATCGGCTGGCCGAGTTCCTGCAGCAGCGCGCGCACGATCGCGTTGTCGGGCACGCGCACGCCGATGGTCTTGCGCTTCGGGTTCATCAGCCGGCGCGGCACCACCGAGGTCGCCGGCAGCAGGAAGGTGTAGGGCCCGGGGGTCAGCGTCTTCATCAGGCGGTAGTCGGTATTGCTGACCTTGGCGTAAGTACCGATCGAGGCCAGGTCGGCGCAGACCAGCGTGAAATGGTGGTTGCGATCGGTGCGGCGGATGCGCTGGATGCGCTCCATCGCCGTCTTGTCGCCGATATGGCAGCCCAGCGCGTAGCTCGAATCGGTCGGGTAGATGATCAGCCCGCCGCGGTCGATGATCGCCACCGCCTGCTGGATCAGGCGGCGCTGCGGGTTGTCGGGGTGGATTTCGAAAAACTGCGCCATGTCGGATTCGCGTTGCCGCGGCGTGCGATCATACCGCAAACCGGCGCCAAAGAAAGCGCGCGCGGCGCCGCTGG
>JBFGQE010000099.1:0-9239 GCA_041564355.1 Gammaproteobacteria bacterium
CAGCACCACCGCGAGACCGGTCAGGATCGCTGCCGCCGGGGCGCAGGGGGCAGTAATCAATCCCGGCGTACGCCCGGTGAGCGGCGCGACCAGGCCCAGCGCCGCGGCACCGATCATGCCGACCAGGGCGCCCTGCCCGACCAGCTCCGGCGAGATCGCCGAAAACACCAGCACGCCGAACGCAATCGACGACGGCAGCGCCACCAGCATCGACGCGAGGCCGCCCCAGGCGTCGTCGATCAGCTTGTGATCCGCTGGCGCTATCCCGGATGATGGCTGCATTTTTGATCCACGATTTTATTTTCAGCTGGTCGGCGGCAGGCAACAACAGTAGCCCAAACTTGCCTGCCGCCTCGCTGACCTTTGTTTACGTGACTGGCGCGCGAATGTCAAAAAAGAGGATCGGCGCGGTGACCGCTAACCTGCGCATAAAAACGCAGAGAGTCGGATTCGGTGATCAAGCCAACGGTGTCGAAAAAGAAAACGGGGCACAAGGATTAAAAACAATCCCTCCGCCCCTCTTTCGCCTTACTACTTGACCATGATGCAGGTGCAGGGAGCCCGGTTCGCGACCTTGTGCGATACGCTGCCCAAAAACAGGCCTTTCAGGTCGCTCAGGCCGCGCGACCCCATGATCACGCAATCGATCTTGTCTGCTTCGATGCAGCGTAAAATGCAGTCGGCCGGGTTACCGTCCTCGAGGCGGGTTTCGACCTGCTTGAGGCCTGCCCTGTCGCAGTCGGCGCTGGCGTCGTCGAGGATCCGCTGGCCGACCTCGACCAGAACCCGTGGCGAAATACCGCGATCCGCCAAATTCGGATCCGCCACCAGGTCGATCCGGTCATCCATCGATTGGATACGCTTCATCTCGGTGTCGACATGCCTGGCAAGGCCCTCGACCTCGGCCAGATGCGCCAGCTCGCTTAAATCCTGGTCACGATGCATGGCGTGCAACAGCACCAGGGTCGCGTCGTATTTCGACGCCATATCGATCGCCATCTCCAGCGCTTTCTCGGAATGCTCCGAGCGATCCGTGGGACAAAGAATTCGAGTAAACATGGCTTGCCTCCGCAAGTTGATTATCATGTTTCAGAATATCCCGAAACCGACCTGGGGTCTTGATACAACTCAACCGGGCAGGGATTAAGCCGCCTGCAAGGCAGCCGGAAGCGAATTTATCGTGAAAGGTCCGGAAGACGAATCCGGCTACCGGGCACTGGCGACCGGATGGTCCGGGTGCATAATCCGACCACCCCGGGGAACGTGAGCCGGCGATGAATAAACGGACATCGTGTCCCCGGAATATTTACCTTGCGAGCTGGTAAACGAGGCCGCGTTGCTTGGCGCGGTACATGTTGTCGTCCGCCACTTTCAACAATTCCCGCTCGGTATTGCCGTCGCGCGGGAACTGGGCGCTGCCGATGTTGACGCCAACCACGTCGGCAATATCGCCCACGTGCATCGGCCGACTTATGCTCTCGGCAACGAGTTCCGCGCGCCGCGCCAGGGCCGCGTTGTCGGCTAACCCGCCGAGAACCAGCACGAACTCGTCGCCGCCCATGCGCGCGGCGAGGTCCCCCGGCCTGATCGATGCCTGTAACCGCCGCGCGACGATTTGCAGCACCTTGTCGCCGACTTCGTGGCCGTAGGTATCGTTGAACGGCTTGAACTTTTCCAGGTCGAGAAACAGCAGGCTGAAAGGAGATGATTTTTCGATCGCCGCCTCCAGCGCGTGCGACAGCCCGAGGCGATTGGCGATACCGGTCAACGCGTCGGTTTCCGCCTGGAACGTAATCTGGGTGATTTCGGATTGCATCTCGCCGCTGTCGCGCATGACCGCGATCGAAAAACGCTCGCCATCCAGGTCGAGATTCGCGATCGATACGGTTACCGGAATTTCTTCGCCGGACTTGGCGAGCCCGTAAACGTACGGTCGATGGCCCATCGCAATCGACTTGCCTTCCTCGTAAAACCAGGCGAAATGCGCCCGGTGCTCGCTGCGATAGGATTCCGGAATCAGACAATCCAGCGGACGCTTGATGAGCTCGCTGGGTTCGTAACCGAGCAACTCGCTTACCGAGTCGTTTGCAAACGCGATGCATCCCGCGGCGTCAACGATCACGACTGCATCCGGCAGCAGATTCAATAATTCATCCAGCGCAAGGCTAGTATTTTTCATGTTGCGACTCTCGCCTTTACCCTTCACGGCGTTCCGGGGCGGTTCGAGCCTCCTGTTTTCATCGTACCTACTTGATTATCGTCGAATTGACGAATTTTTCCGGGATAACTAACCACTCGCGGAAACCTGCCATTGCCGCCGGGAGCCTGTAAAAATACGGGGCGGATAGACATTTCTTGCGAATTTGGCGAAAACTGCTCTCTGACCCGTTTTATCGCTGCGAATTACTGCGCTTTACGCGGAAAATTACTTCTCCCTCCCGGCAACAGGTACTATGCTCTAGGCTGAATCACCAACCCGTCCGGTTGGACGTCAAACTAAACTGGGAGCCGAGTTACGATGCAAAAACTGAACCGTATTGGATTAACCGTCATTCTAGCTGCACTCACTTTGCCGACCGCCGTCAATGCCGAGTCGTGGATTTGCGAATACGGCACTTTAATTCGTGAAATCAACGTCGAGCGCGTGACTGCCGAACCCGCGCCCTGTTCGGTGGCGTACAATAAAGATTCCGAGGGCCAGGGCACCAGCATACTCTGGACAGCGCAATTCGACGGTGCATATTGCGATGCAAAAGCCAACGGCCTGGCGGAAAAACTGCAAGGTTTCGGCTGGTCCTGCAGCGCACACTGATTACCGCCGCTCGGAAAAGAAACCCCGGGGGCGGTCTCCCCGTTGATTGACCGCTACATTCAAACGGGTAGACCGTCTCCCTGATTCGCGCAAGCAGTCCCCGGTAACGTCCCGGATTATCCTTGCTGTAATTCACCCGCATCCGCACAAATCGCGTAAGATGTGCGCAACGGTATCGAGAAACCCGTAATTTCACCCGTATGCAGGCACCACAACGACGCGATGACGGCGAACCAGTCGAAGCCCGGCTGCTCGAACTGGTTCGGTCGCTGGCGGCCGAATTGCATCCGCGCCGCGCCCGCAACCTCGACATCGGTCTCGAATCCTCGCTGCAGCACGACGCCGGGCTGGACAGCCTCGGCCGGGTCGAACTGATCTCCCGCATCGAAAAGACCTTCGAGGTTGCGCTGCCCGAACGTGTCTTCGCCGAAGCCGAGACGCCGCGCGACCTGCTCGACGCGATCGAACGCAATAGCGGGCAAAATCAACTTTTTACCGCGGATCGTCCCAGGGAACTCGAGCGCGGACGGGTCGAGGCCGCGCCGGATAGCGCGCAAACGCTGATCGAAATGCTCGACTGGCACGCCGAACAACACCCCGACAGACCCCACATCCAGTTCTACCAGGACGACGGCCGGGGTGACATCATCACCTACGGCCAACTGCGAGAGGGCGCAACCGAGGTCGCGCGCGGACTGCAACAACGGGGCCTCGAAGCCGGCGCTGCGGTCGCGTTGATGCTCCCGTCCTCGGCCGATTACTTTTACAGCTTCTTCGGCGCGCTGCTCGCCGGCGGCGTGCCGGTACCAATTTATCCGCCGCTCAGGCCGTCGCAGCTCGAGGATCACCTGCGACGACAAAGCGGTATTCTGCAAAACTGTCACGCGACGATCCTGATCACGGTGCCCGAGGCGCGGCGTCTGGCGCAATTGATCAAGCCGCTGGTCGAAAGCCTCGATGCGGTAGTCACGGTGGCCAATCTGAAACAATCGACCGGGTCTTTCGAGCGGGTTCCGCGCGCGGCGAACGACCTCGCTTTCCTGCAGTACACCTCGGGTAGCACCGGCAATCCGAAGGGCGTCATGCTCACGCATGCGAACCTGCTCGCCAATATCCGCGCGGACGGACGCGGCATCGACGCGGGCCCGGACGACATTTTCGTCAGCTGGCTGCCGCTGTATCACGACATGGGCCTGATCGGCGCCTGGCTCGGCAGCCTGTATTTCGCCGCCATGCTCGTGATCATGTCGCCGGTTGCGTTCCTGACCCGTCCCCGGCGCTGGTTGTGGGCCATGCACCAGCATCGCGCGACGCTGTCGGCCGCGCCCAATTTTGCCTACGAGCTATGCCTGAGCAAAATCGACGATGCCGATCTCGACGGGCTGGATCTCTCCCGCTGGCGTATCGCCTTCAACGGCGCCGAGGCGGTCAGCCCCGATTCGACCCTTCGTTTTTGCGAACGCTTCGGCCGTTACGGCTTCCGCGCCGAGGCCATGTTCCCGGTCTACGGTCTCGCCGAATGCTCGGTCGGCCTGTGCTTTCCGCCGCCCGGGCGCGGTCCGAAAATCGACTGCATCGAGCGCGAACCATTCCTGCTCGACGGCGAAGCCGTGCCGGTGGAAGCAACGCAGGCACGGGCGTTGCGCTTCGTTTCCTGCGGCTACCCGTTGCCCGGCCACGAGGTACGCATCGTCGATGACGGCGACCGCGAGTTGCCCGAGCGTCGTCGCGGAACGCTGCAGTTTCGCGGGCCCTCGACGACCGATGGCTACTTCGAGAATCCCGACGGTACCCGCAAACTGCGCCATGGCGACTGGCTCGACTCGGGCGACCTCGCCTATATCGCCGAGGGCGAGGTCTATATCACCGGACGCATCAAGGACCTCATTATCCGCGCCGGGCGCAACCTTTATCCCGACGAACTCGAGGGCGCGGTCGGCGACCTGCCCGGCATTCGCAAGGGACGAGTCGCGGTCTTCGCCAGCGAGGATGCGCGCAGCGCAACCGAACGGCTGGTCGTGCTCGCGGAAACGCGCGAACAGGACCCGCGGGCGCGCGATGGGTTGATCTCCCGGATCAACGAGGTCGCCACCGAGCTGACCGACGGGCCGCCGGACGACGTCGTATTGGCGCCGCCGGACACCGTACTGAAAACGTCGAGCGGCAAGATTCGCCGGGCCGCGTGTCGTGAACTCTACGAGCAGGGGCAACTGGAAAAACGCCACCGCGCGGTCTGGTGGCAATTGCTGCGTCTCGGCTTCGCCGGTCTCGCTTCGTCGCTGCGCCGGCTGCGTCGGCGGCTCGCCGAGCGACTTTACGCGGCTTACGCCTGGCTGCTGCTGTGCCTGCTCGCGACGGTGACCGTCCTCCTCGTGCTGCTCGTGCCGTCCCGCCAGGGGCGGTGGGCCGTTCTGCGCGGCGCCGCGCGTACGCTATCCCGGGCCTCGGCAGTGCCGCTGTCGGTGCGCGGACTCGACAACCTGCCGCCTGCGGAGCAGCCCTGCATTTACGTTTCCAACCATGCGAGCTATCTCGATTCCTACGTCGTGGTGGCCGCGCTGCCGCGCCGCTTCAGTTTTCTCGCCAAGGCCGAGCTGGGGCGCAATCCGCTGCTGCGTTTATTCCTCACGCGCATCGAAGCCGAGATGATCGAACGATTCGATATCGAGCGCGGCCTGGCCGATGCCGAGCGCGCGGTCGAAGCAGCCCGCGCCGGGCGCTCGCTGATGGTCTTCGCCGAGGGCACGTTCACGCGCATGCCCGGGCTGCTGCCGTTTCACCTCGGCGCGTTCAAGACCGCGGTCGAGACGGGCCTTCCGATCGTGCCAATCGCGATCAGCGGCACCCGTTCCTGCCTGCGCGGGGATACCTGGCTGCCGCGCCGCGGCAAGATCGCGCTCAGCGTCGGCAAGCCGATCGAACCGGACGCGCAGGCGACCGACCGGTGGGCCGAGGCGTTGCGGCTGCGCGACGAAACCCGCGCTTTCATTCTCGAGCATTGCGGCGAACCCGACCTCGCGCACGAGTCGTCTCCCATCTAGACCACGACCCCGCCAGATCAGGGGCCGCGGTTAATTTTTTGCGCAAACTCGATGCATCCCCTTTTGCCCTGTTCCCCCGATCTAAACGGGTATACTGTCGGCCTGTTCCGGCGCTGTCCCTGTTCCAACCTGGCAGCGCAGATTAACAACCGGCATTCGAGGACATCATGGCGAAGTTGACCTTTCACGGCGCTATCGAAGGAGTAACGGGATCGGCTTACCTGCTGGAAACCGGTGACAGCCGGGTATTGCTCGAGTGCGGCCTGTTCCAGGGAAGACGCGAAGAGGAAAGGGCCAACCAGGAGGCTTTTCCGTTCGACCCCGCAAGGCTGGATGCCGTGGTGCTCTCGCATGCCCACCTGGATCACTCGGGGCGATTGCCGAGGCTGATTGCCGAGGGTTACAGCGGCCCGGTGTTCATGACCCACCCGACCAGCGAGTTGCTGGAAGTCATGCTCAAGGACGCGGCGTCGCTGCAGCAGCGGGATGCCGAATGGGAAAACAAGTATCGGCGCCGGGCGGGCAAGGCAGAGATCGTGCCCCTGTATTCGCTGGCAGACGTGGACGCGGCCCTGTCCTTGTGCGAAGTCAGCCCTTACGGGCAGCGCCAGACGATTGCCGAGGGCGTCGACCTTCGTTTCCAGGATGCAGGTCACATCCTGGGTTCCTCGATTGTCGAGCTGTTTGTCACCGAGGGCGGCAGCGAGAAAAAACTGGTCTTTTCCGGCGATCTCGGCAACTCCAGCGCGGCACTGCTGCGCGATCCGGAGATCGTCACCGAGGCCGATGTCCTGTTACTCGAATCCACCTACGGCGACCGTAACCATCGCCCCATCGAGCAAACGCTGCAAGAGTTCGAGGATATTATTGAGGCGGCATCGAAGAATGGCGGCAACATCCTGATCCCGGCCTTTGCCGTGGGGCGCACCCAGGAAATAATTTTTCGCCTTGGCGAACTCTATCAAAATGGCAGGTTGAGGCACCAGGCGGTTTACCTGGACAGCCCGATGGCGATCGCCGTCACCGAGATCTACCACCGCTACCAGCATTTTTATAATCGCGAAGACAGCAGGACGATGCGGCAGAGTAACACCCGAAGCCTGCATCATTTCCTGCCGGTGCTGCGCTATACCCCGACGACCGACGAATCCATGGCGCTGAACAAGTTAGCGGCCGGCGCGATCATTATTGCCGGCAGCGGCATGTGCAACGGCGGCCGCATACGACATCATCTGAAACACAATCTCTGGCGCAACGACGCGCACGTCATCATGGTCGGCTTCCAGGCACGCGGCACCCCCGGGCGGGCGCTGGTCGACGGGTCCAAAACCTTTCGCATGGGCGACGAGAAAATTGCGGTGAAAGCCCGAATTCATACGCTCGGCGGTTTTTCGGCGCACGCCGGCCAGTCGCAGTTGCTCGACTGGATCGACCACTTCAACAAGCCACATCCCCGGTTGTATCTTGTGCACGGCGAAGCCGACACGAAGAACGCCCTGCAACAACATCTCGCGCAGGCGGGATGGACGGCCGAGATTCCGGGTAAAGGGCAAACGATTTCCATTTAGCGAAATCCGAGGAAATCCGGGTCAGAGAACAATTGATTCTAATATTAGCGAAAATTGTTCTCTGACCCGGATTTTCTGACCCGGATTTTCGGGTTTTACAATTTTCCCCCCGAACGGGCCGTTTTTCAGGTAAGATACTCCCTGGCGTTTTTTCCGCATTTGCGCGGCCCGACCCGAAAATATCCTGGTCATCTCGGTCATATCTCTCCGACGATTCTCCGTATTACCTCGATTTCCCGTAGCCGCGTTCGCTTCCAATCGAGGTAAACCATGAATTTTGAAGGCTTTTTTACTCTGACCATCTGGGGCTACCTGGGCGTCGCCCTGGTGTTGACCCACATCACCATCGCCAGTGTCACGATTTTCCTGCACCGCCACCAGTCGCACCGCGCGCTCGCGCTGAACCCGGTCGTAAGTCATTTTTTCCGTTTCTGGCTGTGGCTCACCACCGGGATGGTCACGCGCGAATGGGTCGCGGTCCACCGCAAGCATCACGCCCGTTGCGAGACGCCGGACGACCCGCACAGCCCGCGCCACAAGGGCATTCTCAAGGTCTTGTTCGGCGGCGTGGTGCTGTATCACAGAGAGGCCACCAACCCGAAAACGGTGGAGCGGTTCGGCCATGGCACGCCGGATGACTGGCTCGAGCGCAACGTTTACAGCGCCCACCCGTTACTCGGCGCCACGCTGATGGGCATCATCGATCTCGTCCTGTTCGGGCTGCCGGGACTCGCGATTTTCGTCACGCAAATGCTGTGGATCCCTTTCTGGGCCGCCGGCGTGATCAACGGCCTCGGGCATTTCTGCGGTTACCGCGGCTTCGAAACCCGGGACGCGTCGCGCAACATCGTTCCCTGGGGCATTCTGATCGGCGGCGAGGAGCTGCATAACAATCATCATGCCTATGCCGCCTCGGCGCGGATGTCGAACAAATGGTGGGAGTTCGACCTCGGCTGGCTTTACATCCGCTTCCTCGCACTATGCCGACTGGCGCAAATCAAGCGCCTGGCGCCGCGGGCGGTCGTGCGCAAGGGCCCGCAGACAATCGACGGCGAAACCGTGCGCGCGGTCGTAAGCCAGCGTTTCTACATCCTCAAACGCTATGGCCAGATCGTGATCCGCCCGGCCCTGCGCGAAGCGCGGCGCAATACCGACCGGATCGGTCGCCGCATGATCCGCCAGGCCAGGAAGCTCCTGATCCGCGAGGATCTCCAGCCCGATCCCAATTCCGCCGCGATGGTCGACCGGGTGCTCGAGCAGGACAAGACACTGGCGAAGATTTACCAGTTCAAGCAACAGCTCAAAGAAGTCTGGGCCGGCAAATCGTCCGGCCTGCCCGGGCGGATCGAGCGCCTGCAGGCCTGGTGCACCGCGTCCGAACAAAGCGGCATCGAGGCGCTCGAAGAATTCGCGGCGTTCTTACGCGGCCACCGCTTGCAGCAAAGCCACTAGAACAATCCGGGTCGGAGAACAATTGTTTCTAATATTAGCGAAAATTGTTCTCTGACCCGGATTTTCCAATTCGCGGAACGGCGTATAATGCGCTCGGTATAAAAACAACTTTGCCGGGGGGAAATCGATGGCACTTGACGTAATCGGGTCGGGTTTCGGCCGTACGGGCACCATGACGACCAAGCAGGCGCTCGAGAGGCTCGGTTTCGGGCCCTGTCATCACATGGTGGAAATTATCGAGCATCCGGAGCAAATGCCCCTGTGGAAAGCGGTGGCCGCCGGCGAGGCGGTGGACTGGGCCGAGGTTTACGCCGGCTATCGCTCGCAGGTGGACTGGCCCGGCGCGCACGTCTGGGAACAGGCCGC
>JBFGQE010000100.1:0-9150 GCA_041564355.1 Gammaproteobacteria bacterium
CGACGTGACCGACTACGACCAGGTCGATGCGCTGGCGCGGGCGCTCGCGGGCCGGCCGATCGACGTCCTGCTAAGCAACGCGGGGATCTACGGCCCCAAGGGCACCGGCTTCGGCAAGGTCGAACCGGCCGAGTGGCGCGAAGTGCTGGAAGTCAACACGATCGCGCCGTTGATGCTGGTGCAGGCTTTCGTCGATCACGTCGCCGCGAGCGAACGCAAACTGGTGGCAGTCGTCAGCAGCAAGGTCGGCAGCATCGCGGACAACAGCAGCGGCGGCAGTTATCTTTACCGCAGCTCGAAAACCGCGGTCAACCAGGTGGTGAAATGCCTGTCGATCGACCTGGCCGATCGTGGCATTTCCGCCATCAGCCTGCACCCGGGCTGGGTGCAGACGGAAATGGGCGGGCCGCATGCCGAGATCGGCACGGACGAGAGCGTCACCGGGCTGAAGCGAATTCTCGAGTCGGCGGGCCCGGCGCAAACCGGCCAATTTATCGAGTACAACGGCGATCCGATTGCGTGGTGATCGCGTTTCGATCGCGGCGCGGGTCCCGGGTTATTTTCTGGCCCGTTCCAGCGGCGTCTCGATCAACGCAATAAACTCCGCGAAGGGTACCGGCCTGGCGAAATAATAGCCCTGGTAGCGGTCGCAATCGTGCGCCTGCAGGTAATCGAGTTCGGCCTGGCTTTCGATACCCTCGGCGACGACGAGCAGCTTGAGTTGCTGCGCCATGGCGATGATCGTGTCGACGATGACCGCGTTTTCGCCAAGGTCGGAAATGTTGCGCACGAACGACTGGTCGATCTTGAGTTCGTCCACCGGCAGCCGGTTGAGATAGTTCAGCGAAGAGTAACCGGTACCGAAATCGTCCACCGAGAAGCTGATGCCGAGCTGTTTCAGTTGCGTCATGGTGTCGATCGTGTGTTCTACGTCTTCCATTGCCAGACCCACGGTGATTACGAACTTGATACGCGTCGGGTCGGCGCCGGTATCCTGCAGAACCTGTTCGAGCTGATAGATGAAGCTCGGATCGCTGAATTGCCGCGGGCTGACGTTGACCGCAAGCTGGATGCCCTCGTCGAGCATGTCCAGGTGCTCGCAGGCGTTGCGCAATACCCAGTCGCCGATCGGCACGATCAATCCGGTCAGTTCGGCCACCTCGATAAACAGCCCCGGGGCGGTCAGGCCGAGTTCGGGGTGGTGCCAGCGCAACAGGGTTTCGGCGCCAACCACGCGGGCTTCGTTATCGTATTGCGCCTGGAAGTAGAGTTCGAACTCCTGTTCGACCAGGGCCTGGCGCAGACCCTTCTCGATCTCGCGCTGCTGGTTGACGGCTTCCTGCATTTCAGCGGAGAACAGTCGCACGCTGTTGCGCCCGGCGTTTTTCGCCTGGTACATGGCGACGTCGGCGTACTTGAGCAGGTCGGCCGCCGAGACCTCGCCCGGGAAAAGCGCGATACCTATACTGATCGTCAAGTGGATGTCGTGGCCCTGGATCATGAACGGCTTTTCGAACAGGGAGCGGATTTCGTCGGCGATTCGGGTCGCGTGGCTGCCCGCGCTCTCGGGCTCGTCGCCGACCTCGGGCAACAGGATTACGAATTCGTCGCCGCCGAGGCGGCCAACCGTATCTTCTTCCCGCAGGCGCGCGGCCAGGCGCTGCGCAATCTTGACCAGCAGGTCGTCGCCGATCGCGTGCCCCAGCGCGTCGTTGATCGACTTGAATCGATCGAGATCGACGAACAGCACCGCGCCGTAACGGCGATGCCGTTCCGCCTTGGCCATTTCCTGGCGCAGCGTCGACAGCAGCAGACGCCGGTTGGGCAGGTTGGTCAGCGAATCGAAATGAGCCTGGTGGCTAATGGTCTGCTCGGCCAGTTCGAACTGCAGGCGGACGTTCAGCGATTCGATGATGGTCTGGTTGAGACGCTGTGCCGAGACCAGGATCATGATCACGAACAACACCGACAGGACCAGTATCGCCGTTGCAATTTCATGGTCAATCTGGGTCAGGCGCAGCATGACGGGCAACAGCGCTAGCAGTACGAAGCCTCGCACCGCGGTCAGGATGGACGACAGCGTGGTGATCGCCCCGGCGCAGATACCGGCGAAGACAAACGCGAGGAACAGCTGATGGAGCACGCTCTCGCTGGGGAACAGAAAGAATCCGCCGATACCCCAGGCCGTGCCCGAGGCGAGGCTGGTGACGATGGCGAGGCGATACCAGTAAACGCCGTTCAACTCGTCTTCGTCGAGCCGGCGAAATTGCCGGTACAGGTACAGGCGCACCAGCGACAGCAGGTTGGTCGCGCAGAACCAGGCGATAATGGCCAGCCGATCGACCACGTCGAGCAAGACGACGCCGAGAATAAAGCTGCAGATCAGAATCGATAGCAGCGAGGTCGAAGTCGCGGAAAAGAGAATGCGAATCTGTTCTGAGCGAACGTCGGTTATCGCGTTCGGCCGGGCCGTCGAGCCGTCCACGACCTGGTTCAAGTCGACCTCAGCGATAGAATCAGGTCGGCGGTTTGCGGGCGCAGGCCGCGCCAGACCTGAAATGCCTCGGCCGCCTGTTCGACCAGCATGCCGAGACCGTCGTGGGCCGCCGCCGCACCCTTGTCGCGCGCCCAGGCGACGAACGCGGTTGGACCGCTGCGGTTGTACATCATGTCGTAACACACGGTCTCGGCGCCGACCGCGCTGGCCGGCAGCGGCGGGACCGAGTCGTTCAGGCCCGCGGCGGTGCCGTTAATTACCAGGTCGAAGGTTTCGCCGTCGAGTTCCTCGTAGGACAGCACCTCGATATCTCCGCTGGCGCTAAAATCGTTGGCCAGGGTTTCCGCCCTGGCCAGGGTGCGATTGCACAGCACCAGCACCCGCGGCGCCTCGGCGAGGATCGGTCCGAGCACGCCGCGCACGGCACCACCGGCACCGAGCAATAATATCCGCTGGTCCGCAAGCGGAATGTGCAGGTTGATCGACAGGTCGCGGACCAGGCCGATGCCGTCGGTATTCTCGCCGGCCAGCTCGCCGCCGGCCAGCACACGAATCGTATTCACGGCGCCGGCCCGTTGCGCGCGCTGGCTGAGCTCGGTACAAAGCGCGAAGGCCTGCTGTTTGAAAGGGACGGTAACGTTGAAGCCCTTGAATCCTGCTGCCACCAGCTCGGCGATGCGCGGCGCAAACGCGTCGGGCGCAATTTCGATCGCGGTGTAATCCAGGGTCTGGATGGTCTGCTCGGCGAAGTGCCGGTGAATCAGCGGCGACAGGCTGTGAGCAACCGGGTTACCGACCACCGCGTACCGGTCGACCTGTGCGTCTGCGGCCGGCACTAGTCTTGCTGCAACCAGCCCGCCGCATCCATTGCGAAGTAAGTCAGGATTCCATTTGCACCCGCGCGCTTGATCGCGAGCAGCGCTTCGAGTACGCAGGCCTTCTCGTCGATCCAGCCGTTCTGCCCCGCGGCCTTGAGCATCGCGTACTCGCCGCTGACCTGGTAGACGAAGGTCGGGAACTGCAGCTCTTCGCTGATCCGGCGGACGATATCGAGATACGGCAACCCGGGTTTGATCATGACCATGTCCGCGCCCTCGTCGATATCGAGCATGACTTCGTGCAGGGCTTCGTTGGAGTTGGCCGGATCCATCTGGTAGGTGTACTTGTTGCCGCCGCCGAGATTGCCGGCCGAACCGACCGCGTCGCGAAACGGTCCGTAAAAACTCGACGCGTACTTCGCGGCGTAGGCGAGGATGCGCGTATTGACGTGGCCCGCGGCTTCGAGCGCCTCGCGAATCGCGCCGATGCGACCGTCCATCATGTCGGACGGCGCGACGACGTCGACGCCGGCCTCGGCGTGAGACAGAGCCTGCTTGACCAGCACCTTCAGGGTGTCGTCGTTGGTCACGTAGCCGTCCGCGTCGAGCAAGCCGTCCTGGCCGTGGCTGGTGTAGGGATCCAGCGCGACATCGGTGATCACGCCCAGGTCGGGATGCGCCTGCTTGAGCGCGCGCACCGCGCGCTGCACCAGGCCCTCTGGATTCCAGGCTTCGTCGGCGCTGTCACTTTTCGCGGCGTCGCCGACTACCGGGAACAGCGCGATCGCGGGAATGCCCAGCTGGACCACGCGTGCCGCGATCTCGACGAGCAAATCGACGCTGACCCGTTCGATGCCGGGCATGGACTCGACCGGCTCGCGCTGCTGTTCGCCATCGAGCACGAACATCGGGTAGATGAAATCGTCGGGAGTTAATCGATTTTCGCGCATCAGTCGCCGCGAGAAATCATCGCGGCGCATACGGCGCTTACGGGTGAACGGATAACTGGACACGTCGGGATCTCGGGGTCGGCAATTCGGATTGTTAACCCGTTATTATAGACCGTCAGCGCCCTTGCGTGAGACTAATCGATGCCGCTTTCAGCCCCCAGGTTGAGCTGCGTCAATTGGTTGACGGGAGTGGTGCGCACGTTGCGCACCAGCCAGCGCACCAGGTCGGTCCACAGCCAGCTGATCTGGCGTCGCGTCGGCATGATGCCGGCGTGGGGCAGTTCCAGCGTGATGACCGGGATGCCGAGATGAATGCCGGCGTAGTTGCCCAGCGAACCAGGGTAGGTTCCCATCAGGTTCTTGTGCAGGTTACCGATGCGTTCCGGGGCGTTGGCCCGGCTGGGCGCGTCGTAATCGACCAGAGAATGGGGCGCGTGCACCGCGATGATCACGTCCGGCCGAAACTTCTCGATTTCACGGTAAAGCCAGTAGGTTTCCGGTTCGCTGAGCGGAAACGGCCCGGGATAACGGCGCTCGTTGCGCCGGGTCTTTTGTTCCCAGTAGACCAGCGCCGCACCGTTTTCGCTCTGCGGGGTGTCGAAGTTGCGATTCAGGTCGACCCGGTTCGCGTTGGTCCGGCGATGACGTTTGCGCAGCGCGCCGTCCGGGTTCAACAGCGGGTTGATGCGCCAGTGGAACAGCCCCGAGTGGTGCCGTTCCAGGGTGTGCATCCACTTGAACACGATGCTGATCGATGACAGCTCGTCGCCGTGGGTGCCGCCAATCAACAGGATCCGTCCCTTCGGTGATCTGGATTTGAGCGGCGGGTACTCCTTGACCAGCATCGGAAATCCCTCGATCGAGTGAAAACCGCTGGCGGTCATGTCGAGCACGGCGCATTCGTCGTAGGTTACGCTGGCGAGCTTGGCCGAGATTTGCCGGCAGGCTTGCTCGACGGGATCGGCCGGGACCGGCGCGACGATCGCGATCCAGCCAAACAGCAGCCAGGCCAGCGCGAAACCTTTACTCATCGCGCACCGTTTTTACCCTGTCGAGCCCGCCGATATCGCCGGCCGGGAAAGCCCGGTTGAGCAGGCGCAGCTTGTCCTCGGCGTCATCGCCGATCGAGCTGGCGCCCGCGAGCGCGGCAAAGTCCGGGTAGGTATCGGCGTCGACGATCCGCAGGCGAGGATACTTCAGCGCCTCGATTTGCGCCGGCCCGAGTCGCGTGAAACTGTCGTTCACCGCGAGCAGGGTCGGTTTCGCCGCGTCGAACTGATCCTCGCTGGCGGTGCCAAGCAGGGTGATCGCCTGGTCGTCGTTGAGCGCAATCGCGCTGATCACGCCGGGCTGAAAATCGCCTTTGGGCGGCCGCAGGCGAGTAATCGCGGTTACCCCGGACGCGGTCTGGCTGACCTCGAGGTCGTCCTTGCGGGTGAGTCGGCGCAGCAAAGCTTCGAGCGATTCATTCGCTTGCAGTGCCTCGAGCCCGATTTGCAGCAGCGCGCTGCTGTCCGGGTCCCGTGCCTGCAAAAATTCCGGGCGGTTGATCACTTTCCAGCCGCGCGGCAGGTCCAGCGCGATGCCGAGCTCGGGATGGGAGAATCGCGATCCCGAAACCACGCCTTGCTTGATGCTGGGGCCCCAGGTCGTGCCGTCGATCAGCGCGAGGTAGGCGTCACGCCCGCTGTCGCGGTACGTCTTGACCGATAGTTTCTTCGCCGCGCGCACGACGGTCTTGAGGCGGTCGTCATTGCGCGGGTGGGTCGAATAGACGCCATGATAAATGTTCGGTTCGCGCTGCTCTTTTTCGGCCAGCGCTTTCTCGTAGATCTCCTGGTCTTTGAGTACGCCGATCACGCCGAGCATGACCTCGGGGTCGTAGCCGCTACGGTGCAGGTACTCGGCACCGAGACGGTCGGCCTCGAGCTCGTGTTCGCGGCCGTAGCCGCGCACGATGCCGGTGCCGATAGCCTGGCCGAGGTTGGCGAGGTCCGAATTGCCGGTGGTCGCGCCGATCAGTACGCCGAGCAGCGAGGTTGCAAGCTGGCCGGACTGCTGGCGCACCGAGTGGCGCGCGGTGACGTGCCCGATCTCGTGGCCGAGCACGCCGGCCAGCTCGGCCTCGGAATCCAGGTAAGCCATGATGCCGCGAGTAATGTAGATGTAGCCGCCGGGCAGCGCGAAAGCGTTGATATCGGGCGAATCGAGCACGGTGAAATGGTAATTTAGCTCGGCGCGATGGCTTTGCTGCGCCAGTTGCTGGCCCAGCCGATTAACGTATTCTTGCAACGCGGGGTCGTCGTAGACGCCGTACTGCCGGAGGATGGTGGCGTGGAAGCGACGGCCCTGCTCGATTTCTTCACTTTCGGATACGAGCGCGAAATCCTGTTTCCCCGTCACCGGGTTGGTCGCGCATCCGTGGAGCGCGCCGAGCAGCAGGAGCAGGGGGACGATTGCTTTGTTCATGGATCAATTATTCAGCGGCATAGCGCCAGATTCAAGACAAAAAAAAGGGGTGCGACGGCACCCCCTTTGAGTCGATGGTTGTCTACTTGCCGTAGCGCTGACGAAACTTGTCGACCTGCTTCGCGGTTTGCAGGATGTGCTGCTTGCCGGTGTAGAACGGATGCGATTGGCTCGAAATCTCGAGCTTCAGCAGCGGGTATTCCTTGCCGTCTTCCCACTTGATGGTCTCGCGCGTGGGCACAGTGGACTTGGTCAGGATCGCGAAGTCGGACGAAATGTCCTGGAACACGACGTCGCGGTACTCGGGGTGAATGCCTTGTTTCATAATCGGGCCTTGCGTTGCGCTCGGGCGTTCAAAGGGCGCGAATTTTGACCTTTTCGACAACAAAATTCAAGTATTTTTTCCCGTCCGGGCGGCACGGGTGTTTACGTTTAGCAGGTAAAGTTAATGTGCTTTGTGACTAAGCTCGGATAAAACGTTGAGTCGCCTGTTACGTCAGATTTTATCCACAAATTCTGTGGATAACTTTGTGTATAAATCTGGCTTAAGTCACCTAGAGGCAAGCAAACCCTCGCTTTTTGTTAGATTAGTCACTTTTTAACCAATGATAAAAGGTTATATAAATCAAAGGTTTGTAAAAACCCGGGGAATTTGACGAAAATTTTTTAAAACAGACTTGACAGATAATTTTGAATTCTACTCAGTTGTGCATAATTACGTCAGTCGAATCGAATATCGGCTCGCGCGGCATGGTCTTTGCTTCGAGAAAAATGGCCTGTAAATCATTAAGATATCGGTAACCGGTGTCCGTGGGTCTCATTTTAACGCCGTCATATTCGAGCAATCCCCTGCTTTTCGCGGTTTCCACGCCGGGCAGCAGCGCGTTCAGCGACAAGCCGGTATTGTCGTGAAACAGGCGACTGTCGAAGCCGTCCTTAAGGCGTAACGCGTTGAGCATGAACTCGAACACGAGGTCGCTGGCGTCGAGGTCGAATTCGCGCTCGATGCGGTCGGGCCCGGAACTTTCGAGGTAAGCGCGGGGCTGGCGGCGGCGCACGCGGCGCAATACGCGATTTTCCGCGGCGAGGCTGATCTTGCCATGCGCGCCGGCACCTATGCCGAGGTAGTCGCCGAATTGCCAGTAGTTCAGGTTATGTTTCGATTCGCGCCCGCTCGCCGCGTATGCCGACACTTCGTACTGCCGGTAACCGCTGTCGGCGAGCAGCGTTTGGCAGGTTTGCTGCTGCTGCCAGCCGAGTTCGTCGTCCGGTATCCCGGCGGGCGGCTGATGGTGGAACAGGGTATTCGGTTCGAGCGTAAGCTGGTAGTGTGAAAGATGTTCCGGCGCGAGCGCAATCGCCTGCTCCAGGTCGACACGGGCCTCCTCGACGCTTTGCGCGGGCAGGCCGTACATCAGGTCCAGGTTGATATTATCGAACCCCGCCTGCCGAGCGAGCGTAAACGCCCGCCGGGCCTCGGCGGCGTTGTGGATGCGCCCGAGTGCCTGCAGGTGGCGATCGTTGAAGCTCTGCACACCGATCGAGAGTCGATTGACGCCGGACTCGCGATATTGTGCATAGCGTTCGGCCTCGGCGCTGCCGGGATTCGATTCCATCGTGATCTCGATCGCCGATGCGAAATTGAGTAGCGCGCGCAGCCCGCCGAGCAGGCGGTCGATCGCGGCGCCGGAAAACAGCGACGGGGTACCGCCGCCAATGAAGATGGTCTCGATGCGGCGGCCCCAGACCAGCGGCAAATCCTGTTCGAGGTCGTTCAGCAGGGCATCGACGTAGTCCGTTTCCGGAATCGTCGTCGCCGCGTGCGAATTGAAATCGCAGTAGGGACATTTCTTTTCGCACCAGGGCAGGTGCAGGTAAAGGCCCAGCGGCGGGTTGGAATCAAGCATCCTGATGCTCGAGGCGGCGCTTCAGTTCGGCGAGTGCCTGGCCGCGATGACTGAGACGGTTCTTGTCCTCGGCGCTGAGCTCCGCACTGGTGCAACCGAGCTCCGGCAGGTAGAAATACGGATCGTAACCGAAGCCGCCGGTACCGGCCGGTTCGAGCCGGATCATGCCTTCCCAGCTGCCCTCGCAGATCAGCGGCGACGGATCCGCCGCGTGATGCATCAACACGATTACCGCGCGATACCGCGCGCTGCGCCGGTCCGGTGGAATGTCGCGCAACTTTTCCACCAGCAGCGCGTTGTTATCCGCGTCGCTCGACCCGGGGCCGGCAAAACGCGCGCTGTACACGCCGGGCGCGCCGGCCAGCGCATCGACCTCGATCCCGGAATCGTCGGCGAGCGCGGGCAGGCCGGTGAGTTCGGCCGCGTGGCGCGCCTTGATGATCGCGTTTTCGACAACAGTGGTTCCGGTTTCGGCAACCTCCGGCACGTCGAACTCGGACTGCGCGATC